>JBARHQ010000230.1:0-6827 GCA_049799315.1 Thermodesulfovibrionales bacterium
CTAAGTCCAGAGGGTAGACGGTGCCGCTCGGCTTGTGGCATAACGATGGCTTTCAGCCGCCGGGGAACAGACCGAAAGTGAAAACGAAAAGCGGCAATTCCTGGTCGGCTGGAAAGTTTTGATACTCTTTATTCAGTATTCATCTCGATAGCAGTCAAAAATCATTTCTGGGCACTGGTTAGGGCATATCAGCGACATTCTTCTGCCAACCTGTATTTTGCGTTCTTGGAGTGTGCTTTTGATTGTCTTCTCATAGCAACCTGCACAAAGCTTCTGCGTTTCCTGAAGCTTACCAGTAAAATTATTTCGTACATAAGCAAAATTACCTTGTCCTACCTCCCGCAAAGACCATTGCTCTTTCTCAGCGGTCCAGTCTTTCAGGCGGCTACATTCCATTTCCAATTCATCTATTTTCGATTGAAGCGAAGAGACGCGCTCCTTTTCGGAAATAATGTAGTCATAAGTTTGGACAATGTGACCCTTCAGATCAATCGTTGCGCTTGTGATCTTATCAATGTCTCTGATCTCCAAAAGAGACGCGGCAATATTTTTAGCCGCAGTAAGACTTGAGATAGCTAATGGTAGATATTCGATCATTTATTCCCCCTTATTCAGTTATTAATTTATTGAGGTGTAACATATTACTATGTGAACTTCCGGCTTTTTGATCCCATGGCCTAAATATAGCACAGGCAGAAAAAAAGATGAAGAGAAAAATATAGCAATATCAATAGGAACAAATGTTTGCAGGTTGGCATAACCCGATAGTAAGGACCAAAAGCGAAGTTCGTATAGCAAAGGTGCTTTAGCCGGGCACAGATTTCCTGCAGCAACCTTGAGCTGGCCGGCCGCCATCGCTTGTCTCTATTTCAAGAAGGAACACTAAGCATAGCTCCATGCTATTACGTAGCGAAACTACTGCGGGGGCATTTCCCGTCTCATCAGGCAATATGCCGAACTTAAACCTGCAAACACAGCAAAGACGATCATGCCCCATTCAGTCAAGGTGGGAATAGGCACTGCATTGACAATAGCTGTCACTTCAAATACCTGCAAAGGAGCAACCCCTTTTTCCCAAGGTCGGTGCTCGATAAGTTTCAGGGGAACGTGTCCGGGTGCAATAGCTTTAAAAGTAAAGGTACACATCAAGGAGCATCCTGCACTTTGGGGAGTACAGCTGCTATCAAGTGTGCAGAGCTCCTCGCCCTGTTGCAGAATTGATTCGGCTCCTGACACTACCTCCCAGATATACCCTCCGTCAGCATGAGTTTCATGCAATGAATATATTCAATATTTGCCCTTGGTGAAGCACTACGGAGGAGCCTGAGTCGTTTTGAGTAAGCAAAACTGGGGTCGCCTCGTTTGCCTGCCCAGAAGAAACAAAGACTATTCCAAGCGCTAAGAACAACAAGCGAAGCAGTATGGTCAGAATCAGTAACCCTCCTTATTCTTTTTGAGATTGGAGTGCATCAACATGAACAATAATTTCTAATTGTACCCTGATAATTATACTACAAGGCAACCGTTTTGACTTCATGAAGGCGAATTCCGCAAACAGGCAATCGCCTCTGGGCAATCCATGGGGCATGAAGATATAAGCTCTACTCTCGGGTATGTGGAAGTCTCAAAAAAGGACCTGAGAGAGAAGATTACGAGGGCTTTTGCTCATGCGAAGTAATAATGCGCTTCTTATGCTTTTCGATCATTTCCGCGTCCTCAGAGGTCAGGGGAAAGGTATCTTTTATATGCTTATCAAAAATAACCTGCATTTCAGGGGTCCATCTTTCGCGGTGTTCCTGATACTCCAACCACTCTTTTGGAGAGCATGGGATATGACTTTTTATGGTCTTGGGTTTCATTCCTGTCATAAATCGCGTCAAATAAGGCTTGGCGGTCCCAACGGGAATCGAACCCGTGTTTTAGCCTTGAGAGGGCCACGTCCTAGACCGCTAGACGATGGGACCGTATGGCTGGGGAGAGAGGATTCGAACCCCTATAAGCAGATCCAGAATCTGCCGTCTTGCCCTTGGACGACTCCCCAATTGACCTTATTTTATAGCATAAGTCCGGCCTGTTTGTAAACTCTGCAGGGGGTTATAGTTTGATTTCAGATTCCAGATTTTTCGGTCCACAATGGTGCCAGGAATAGGTTCAGGATATAAGAGGTTTCTCTTAAGGATCTCTTTCATTTAAAGCCATATTATGGATCCTGTTGATATTATTGATTACATAGACACAGGGAGCAGGAAAAGGATTATTTTTTGGTTCGGTCCTTCTGCTCAAACAGGGTGCGGACTTCGTCCATGAGGTCATTAATATCCTTAAACTGCCGGTAGACCGACGCAAATCTGACATAGGCGACCTTATCGAGGTCCTTCAGGGCAGCCATAATCTGTTCACCGATCCAGGCACTCTGCACCTCTTTGACCCCGAGACCGACAAGTTTTTTTTCAATAGTCTCAACAATGCCATCAAGCTGGTCTGTCCCGATCGGCCTTTTTTTGCATGATATCAGCAGGCCGGACCTGATCTTTGCCAGGTCAAAAGGTTCGCGTCTGCCATCCTTTTTGACAACCATCGGGACCACGTCTTCGACGCGCTCGTAGGAGGTGAAGCGTTGACTGCACTTGAGACACTCCCGTCTCCGGCGAATCGCATCGCCCTCCTTGCTCGTTCGTGAGTCTATGACCCGGTCTTCAAGATTTTCGCAGAAGGGGCATTTCATGGGATAAATAACAGGGAAAAGGAGATAGGGAAGCGCAATTTCTCAGACATTAATTTCTCATGCATGACTGCTCAGCGCTTATGCCAAGGCTTATTCCTGTGCTTATTCCTGGGTTCACCGGTAAATCGGGAACCGGTCACAGAGGGCCTTAACCTGTTCTGCATTGGCATCAATTGCCGCCTGGTCCCTGCTGTTATTGATAACCGAAGAGATCAGCCCCGCAATGATTCGCATCTCAGCGGTCCCCATACCACGGGTTGTAACGCAGGGGGTCCCCAGACGTATGCCGCTCGTCACTGCAGGCGGCCGCTCGTCATAGGGGATGGCATTCTTGTTTGCGGTTATCCCGGCCTTGTCAAGGGCCTCTTCAGCCTCTTTACCGGTTATCCCTTTGCCGGTCAGGTCGACCAGCATGAGGTGGTTGTCAGTACCGCCTGATATAATCCTGAAGCCATGGGATATGAGCTCTTCTGCCAGTGTCTTCGCATTGTCAATAACGTTCTGCTGATACACCTTGAATTCGTCCGTCATCGCCTCTTTCATTGCCACTGCCTTCGCTGCAATAGCATGAACCAGCGGACCGCCCTGAATTCCCGGAAAAACCAGCTTGTCGACAGCCTTTGCATGCTCCGCCCGGCACATAATCATGCCGCCACGCGGACCGCGAAGAGTCTTGTGCGTTGTTGTCGTTACAAAATCAGCATACGGCACCGGGGAGGGGTGCAGCCCCGCAGCAACCAGCCCGGCGATATGGGCGATATCCGCCATGAGCCAGGCCCCGGCCTCTTTCGCAATAACAGCAAACTGCTTAAAATCGATCACCCGTGAATAGGCACTCGCACCCACGACAATCATCCTGGGCTGGTGTTCAAGCGCCAATCTCCTGACATCCTCATAGTCAATATAGCCATCCTTATTCACGCCATAAGGCACGTGTTTGTACAGCATGCCGGAAAAATTTACCGATGCCCCGTGAGTGAGATGGCCGCCATGATTAAGGCTCATGCCCAGGATCGTGTCGCCAGGTTTCAGCATCGAAAAATAAACAGCCATATTAGCCTGTGAGCCTGAGTGGGGCTGTACGTTGACGTGGTCAGCACCAAAGATCGCCTTCGCTCTTTCTATGGCAAGATTCTCTACGATATCGGCATATTCACAACCACCGTAATATCTCCTGCCGGGATACCCTTCAGCGTATTTATTGGTAAAGACCGACCCCAGCGCCTCAAGCACCGGCCAGCTGACATAATTCTCAGAGGCAATGAGAAGAATCTTTTCATGTTCCCGGCTCTTTTCCTTCTGGATAGCGTCGAAGACTATTGGATCAGCGGAAGCAAGACTTTCATGTTCCATGGATGTTTAAACATTCCTCTATTTTCTTGATTTTCATAAGTCTGCCAAGATGGCGCGCGCCCTCAAACGGCGTCGTCATCCAGGTCCTTACTATCTCGGCCGCCAGGTCTTTCCCGATAATACGACCGCCCATCACCAGTATATTCGCGTCATTATGCAGACGGCTCATCCGCGCGCAGAAAAGGTCATTACAGAGAGCAGCCCTGACATTCGGAAATTTGTTCGCCACCATCGACATTCCTACCCCGGTCCCGCAGATCAGAATCCCCTTCTCAATCCTGCCGGTGGATATCAGAGACGAAACCTTCTCTCCAAAATCAGGATAGTCGACGGATTCGGGGGTCTCTGTCCCGCAATCGACCACGTCAACGTCAAGGGTCTTTAAAAGCTCCTTAATCTCTTCCTTGAGTGCAAATCCAGCGTGATCACTGCCAATAGCGACTTTCATCTTTCTTCCCTTTCAGCATCCGGAGATCGCATCTGAGCGCGCTCTGAAGGATTGTAGTCCGATAAAGTATTATCTTATATGAGCAGATATTTTCAAGTCAAGAAAAGTTCAGCGCAGTAATTGCTCAACAATATCGACTTTTTCGGGTAAAATAGAAAAAAGGTTCCAGCGGAGAACAATTATGCAGAAAAAGAAACCACTTTTTACTGAAAAAGCAAAGAAGATTCTGCAGGAGGACCTGCTGCAGATGATGGAACCGGTTGCGATTGTCCTGTACACCGGCGGGAAAGAAAACAGGCCGTTCAATGAATATTGCACAAGGCTTCTCAATGAGCTTTCGTCGCTCACAGACAAGATCATCGTGTCGATGGAGGATATCGGGGGGTCCCGGGCAAAAGAGCTTGGTATTACCAGGAGCCCGACCATTCTGATTGCTCCGGGGAAATACAGCATCACACTTCTGGGGGCCCCTGCCGGCGAGGAGGCCCGCGTTTTTCTGATGGCAATTCTGATGGCCTCGACCGGCAAGACCATGCTCACCCCTGCCTCAAGGGAGAGGCTTGCGACCCTTGCTGATGCACGGTCCATAAGAGTCTTTGTCAGCCCAACCTGTCCGTATTGTCCGCTGGAGACCGGCCTGGCCATCTCAGCTGCGATCGAAAGGCCTGGTCTGATAAGGGCAGAGATTGTTGAAATCTACGAGAACCGGGACCTGGCAATTCAGTATAATGCCCTTTCAGTTCCGCAGATGTTTGTCAATGACCGGCTTGTCGGCACCGGCCTGCAGCCTGAAGAAGTGTTTATCGAGGAAGTACTTACTGCGGCTCCGGCACAGGTCCGGCGGACCGGGGACACCTCCCGGAGGGAACGCGACCTTCTTATCATCGGAGCCGGGCCTGCCGGTCTTACTGCAGCCATCTATGCCGAACGGAGCGGCCTCAGAACTGTCGTACTGGAGAAGGCCAATATTGGCGGCCAGGTATCTATCACTCCTGTCGTTGAAAACTATCCGGGCTTTACAACCATAGGGGGAAAGGTACTTATGGATATGATGGCGCTTCAGGCCTTAGGATATGCAGACATCCACGAAGGCGAGGAAGTCACTGGAATTCAGAAAACCGACAAGGGATTCGAGGTCACGACGAGCAGGTCAACTTATCTGGTAAGGGCAGTGCTGCTAACCTCAGGTGCCGAAAGCAAAAAAATGGGCATACCCGGGGAACAGGAGTTTCAGGGAAAGGGCGTCAGCTACTGCGCAGCCTGTGATGGCTATTTTTTCAGGGATGGAAGGAAGGTACTCGTTGTCGGCGGCGGCAATACTGCGGCGACTGAGGCACTGTACCTGAAGAATATCGGGGCGGACGTTACTATCGTCCATCGTCGAAGTGAACTGCGGGCCGAACAGCTACTGCAGCAGGAACTGAAGAAGAACGTCATCCCCGTCCTTTTCAACACTGAACTTCGCAGCATTGTCGGAGACAGGATTGTAAGCGGTGTTGTTCTCGAAAATACGATAGACCACTCATTGCTGAAGCGCCAGATCGAGGGCGTATTCATAGCTATCGGGTATATGCCGGCAAATCAGCTTGCGGTCGCTCTTGGGGCAGAGCATGATGAAGAAGGCTATCTCCGGGTGGACGGCGGTCAGCGGACCAGTGTGGAACATGTTTATGCTGCAGGAGATATTACCGGGGGACTCAAACAGATTGTCACGGCAGTAAGTCAGGGGGCGGTCGCCGCCACAACCATATTTGAAGACCTTTCCAACCCCTACTGGAAGACCGTCCGGGCCTGAGCGTGCTGATCATGATTTTTTTGATGCAGAATCCCCAGGATTTTCTTATAATGAAAGAGTGCAGAACAATCTCGTAACCGGAGGAAACAGATGAAGATAGAACTTGAAGGCACCCTGCTTAAGATGATACCTGAAAACGATCGTGAAAAAACAGAACTCAACCAGCTCTGGACTATAATAATCGGCTGTGTCAGCGAAGGGAGAAAACTCGTTCCTGTCGGAGAATACATCCCTGGAATCAAGGAAGTTGCGGTGTTTAATATAGAATAGCTGACGTCTGCGTTTTCTTTTTTTCTATGAGAAGACTGTCGATCATTGCCGCGTCTGCCGGTCTGACCTGAAGCGTGTAGTGTCTTCCGCTGTCTGAAACAGTTACAGACACCGTTTCTAATGCCCGGGCATCTGAATAGCGGACACAGAGAGCAGCTGCTGTTCCAATATCTTGTTCAGTGACAGCCGGTCCGATAATCAGGGTAATCGGGCTTCCATAGTCAGGCACGTGCAGG
>JBARHQ010000231.1:0-16590 GCA_049799315.1 Thermodesulfovibrionales bacterium
TCCTAAAACGGCCTTTATTTAATAACATGCAGTGATGGAGTCTGTCAAGAGAAGGCCGCGATGCTGAGGCGGAATATCACCCCATAACGCCCTATCACTTCCCTTCGCACCATTCCCTGGCGTTCTGGAACATCTTGATCCATGGTGATGCCTTCAGGTCCTTCTGCCATTCCTCCGGCATCCACCCCCACTGCCACTTCAGAAAGGTGCGTTCAGGATGGGGCATCATCACAAGATGCCTGCCGTCCGGAGAACAGAGGGCTGCAATCCCTTCAGGAGAACCGTTCGGGTTGAACGGATATGCCACAGTCGGCATTCCTGCATCGTCGACATATCGCGCAGGGGCAAGGCCGTCCTCAAGCACCTTTTTCAGTATGTCAGAATCAGGAAAATAGGCCATGCCCTCACCATGGGCAACCCAGACACCAAGGACTGATTCCTCCATCTCCCGGAACATGATCGCCGGGCTCTTTCCGATCCTGAGAGAAAGGAACCTGGATTCAAACCGGCCTGAGCTGTTATGGATAAACCTCGGCTGTATATTGTCCGGTATCCCGCGCCAGGGAACCCAGCCGAGGAGCGCCATCAGCTGACAGCCGTTGCAGACACCCAGGCTGAAGGTGTCCGGCCTTTCGTAGAACTCCTGGAACTGCTGCCAGATGTGTTTGTTGAAACGGATCACCCCTGCCCAGCCCTTTGCAGAATCGAGCACGTCGGCATAACTGAACCCTCCGACAAACACAACCCCCCTGAAGTCACTGAGGTCAGCCTTGCGGTCGAGGAGGTCAGTCATCGTAATATCCCACGGTTCAAACCCTGCGGCGAAAAAGGCTGATGTCATCTCCCGGTCTCCGTTGCTCCCCTCTTCACGGATGATCGCAACCTTCGGTTTCATAGCCCGACCCAGCACCGCAGAGGCCGTTGGCTCAGGAGTAAAGGACAGGCGGAATGAAGGCCCCTGAAGGTCATAGACATTCTTCTGCTCCTCTTCGGCAAGTTCAGGGGTTCGCTGAAGACGCTCGAGACGGAAACTCGTCTCCTCCCATATCCCCCGCAATTCTTTCATATCTTCGTCCAAGACAGTGAATGGTGAATGGTGAATGGTGAATGGTGAAATTTTGATCCTCTTTTCTATTGTAGTCTTGCCGATTATCTGGTATGGAATATCATCCTCTTTCATCAGGCTCGTCATCCTGTCCTCGTTCTCCGGCAGATATTCTATCACCAATCCGAGCTCCTCAGAAAAAAGCAGCGGTATTTCAACCCCTCCTATCCTCCCCTTATCAAGCAGAGGCTCCGGTGGGGTTATATTTATCACTATGCCGCAATTCCCTGAAAAGGCCATCTCAAGAAGTGTCGTTATCAGGCCCCCGTCACTGCGGTCATGGCCTGAGAGGATCAGACCCTCTTCAATGAATTGCTGGACCAGCCCGAAGGCGCGTTTCAGAAGCATCGAATCAGCAACATCAGGGGACTCATTGCCGACCTGCTTATAGCACTGCGCCAGGGCTGAGCCGCCAGTTCTGTTCATCCCGCCGGCAAGGTCTATGAAAAGCAGCCTGCTTTCCCCGGGTCTTTTTATATCAGGCGTTATAACCTTTGTTATATCAGGGCATGGAGCATAGGCCGAGATCACCAGCGTTCCCGGCGACTTGACAACCTCGGTATTTCCTGCACCATCAGTGACCCTGGCCGCCATCGACAGGCTGTCCTTGCCACCGTCGATCGCGATGCCAAGCTGAATCATAGTGTCACGCATGGCAACCGCAGCGTCGTACAGGTCAGCCCCTTCACCCGGGAGCTTCGGTGCCCACATCCAATTGCCCGAACACTTAATATCCTCCAACCGGCTTATCTTTGCCCAGACAATATTTGTCAAGGCCTCCGCAACACTCATGCGGGCCATGGCCGCCGAATTTATAAGGCCCTTAAGCGGCTGTTCGCCTATCGAGATTGCGGCGCCGGTCAGGCCGAAATGGCTCTGCGCGATGACTGCCACGTCGGAGACCGTCAACTGGAGGCGGCCCGCGCACTGCTGGCGCGCGATAAGACCAGTGACCGACCTGTCGACCTTATGTGCAAGAAACCGCTTTGAGCCAACGGACACAAGCCTGAGAACCCTGTCGAGGGCATCCCTCACCGTCAGTTCCTCTGGCAGTTCAAGCGGCCGCAGATCACGGCTGACCCTGTCGAGGATAAAGGTCTTGTTCGGCATGTCCCCGAGGATCTTCTCGAGGTCGAGGCTGACCGGGGCACTGCCGTCGGTTTCGTCATGGAGCACGATGTAGCCGTCACCCGAGATCTCTCCGATAAAGGCACAGGGGACTTTCTCTCTTCTGCAGAGCCCCAGAAAGTCTTCTGCCCGTTCAGGGTGAATCAGCAGCGCGTTCTGCTCCTGATACTCCGCACCCCAGATCTCCAGCACCGAGAGGGTATTGTCTCCCAACTGGATCTTCCTCACTTCTATCTTCGCACCGGCGGGATAAATGATCTCCTTCACCACATTGCAGTTGCCACCCGCGCCCTGATCATGTATGCTGACAATGGGGTTGGCCTCTCCGAGTTCAACGCATGCCCTGATAACCCGGTTCATCTTTTGCTCCATCTCGGCGTCACCGCGCTGGACCGCGTTAAAATCGAGTTCTGCAATATTCTGTCCCTGGATCATGCTTGACGCAGCGCCGCCTCCCATCCCGATGCGGTAGGCAGGGCCGCCGATCTTGGTAACAAGCATCCCCTTTTCCGGGGCTTTCTTTTCAGTATGGCGGGCGTCAATCTGCCCGACCCCGGCAGTGAACATGATCGGCTTTATCCATTCACGCCGTTCTCCGCCGGGAAGCCTGAGGCCGAATGATCTGGTAAAGCCCTGAATCACGGGCTCGCCGAATTTGTTGCCGTAATCAGAGGCCCCGTTGCTCGCCTGAATCTCGATCGCAAGCGGACTGGCAAGGTTTGACGGATAGGCAAATGAACTGTCCTCCCAGGGCTGGCTATAGCCGGGAATCTGGAGATTGCCGACGCAGTAAGCCGCGGTCCCGGCCACAACAAGTGCCCCCCGGCCGGTCCCCTGAACATCGCGTATCCTGCCTCCGGTGCCGGTCTCTGCCCCAGGAAACGGGGCGACCCCGCTCGGGAAGTTATGCGTCTCGGCAGTAAAAATGATGTGATAGCGGGCATCGGTCTTTACGAACCGGGAACATCTCCCCGCCTGCCCCGGCATGATGGTCGTTATCTGATAGCCCCTTATAGCGCTTGAATTATCTTTGAAGGCTATCACGCTATTGTTCGGATTATGGTCAAGGGTCTGTCTGACTATCTTCATGAGATTGTCGGGCGCTTCAACGCCGTCGATAATCAGCCTTCCCCGGAAAAACCAGTGCCGGGAGTGTTCGCTGTTCGACTGGCTGAGGTCAAAGCACTCAACATTGGTCGGATTTCTGCCGATACCCAGGACAAAAAGGTTGTAGTAATAATCAATATCCCAGTCGTCAAGCCCCAGTCCCATCTCCACATTTATCTTTGCAAGTGCAGCCTTGCCGTCTTCGATAAGCGGGATCACCCTGACAGGCTCAGGAGTAATGCCGGAATCAAAGTTCTCGAGCTTCTCCGGATAAGGACACTCGGTCATCCGGTCATGAATGAGGTCAAGGAATCCCGAATAATCATCGTTAGTCCCTGGTATCAACCGGTATCTGCGCGATCTTTCTATTCTGATGATCTTCGTCAAGCCGCAGGCATGGCAGACAGAGACTGCGTTGGTAGACCAGGCAGTCGTAAAATTCATGCGGGGACCGACCTCCAGGATGGTTTGCAACCCCGGAGGGACATCATCTGACAGGAAGCTCTGCCCAGAAAACTTTTCAGGTTCAAAGGTCTCGCTCAAAAGCCAGCGAAGCAGTTCCAGTTCTGAAGCAGTAAGAGGTTCAACGCTGTCGATATAATAGCAGTACTCGGTCTGAAGACCGGTGATATTCCCGGATACATGCCTCTGTGCCCGGGACAGAATTTCGTGGTTTCTGATCCCACTTACCGCAGGGGTCTTATATCTGTAGGTTAAAGACATAATTTATTGATTGAGTGTCTGCCCATAAATTCCTGAACCACAAAAAAGGCTGTCATTCCCGCAAGTGAAGTTAAACCTGCACCCGCTTACCAGGGATCGGGGAAATGCTTCCGGAAAGATTCCGGACAAGCCGGAATGACGCACTACGGCATCACGCATCACCACGGTGTTATTTTCCGAAAACTCTTTTGTAAATATAGTCGATGTTGCGCAGGTAATGCCTGAGGTCAAAGACATCGTCGATCTCTTTGACCGAAAGGTACTTGCGGATATTCTTGTCCTTCATCAGGAGTGTTTTGAATTCCTTCCGTTTCTTCCAGCTCATCATGGCGTTCTTCTGGACAAGGCCATAGGCATCTTCCCTGGTCATACCCTTTTCCGTCAGCCTGATGAGGACGTTCTGGGAATTATGCAGGCCATAGCTCCTGCCCATATTCTCCTTCATCCGCTCCGGATAGACCTGCAGATCAGTCAGTATACCGGTCAGCCTGTCCAGCATGTAATCAACGAGGATCGTGCTGTCGGGGATGATCACCCGTTCGACCGATGAATGTGAAATATCACGTTCGTGCCAGAGCGCAACATTTTCGAGGGCTGCCATGGCATTCGCACGGACTACCCTGGCCAGTCCGGAAAGGTTCTCGGCGCCGACAGGATTACGCTTGTGGGGCATTGCGGATGAACCCTTCTGTCCTTTGGCAAAAGGCTCCTCTGCCTCAAGCACCTCGGTCCGCTGCAGATGACGGAGTTCGACCACAATCTTCTCGATCGACGCGGCAACAATAGCCAGCGTCGAGAGATATTCAGCATGCCGGTCCCGCTGGACAACCTGCGTTGCAACGGGTTCCGGCTTCAGACCCAGTTTTTTGCAGACCTTCTCCTCGATCTCAACCGGTATATTCGAAAACGTGCCGACAGCCCCTGAGAACTTGCCGATGCTGATCGTCTTTTTTGCGCGTTCCATCCGGCTGAGGTTCCGCTTGGCCTCTTCATACCAGAGGGCGAACTTCATCCCGAAGGTCATCGGCTCAGCATGCACCCCGTGGCTCCTGCCGATGCAGACCGTATCTTTATGTGCAAACGCCTGGCTCATCAGTACCGACATGAGCTTTCTCAGGTCTTTGATGATGATGTCCGACGCCTCCTTCATCAGGAGTGAGAGGGCCGTATCAACAATATCAGAAGACGTGAGCCCTTTATGGATATACCGTGATTCAGGTCCGACCTTCTCTGCGACCGATGTCAGGAAGGCTATCACGTCATGCTTCACCACCGCTTCTATTTCATCGATCCGGCTGACATCAAAGCCAGCCTTCTGTTTTATCACCTCAAGCGATTTCTTTGGAATCTTCCCGAGTTCGAACCAGGCCTCACACGCCGCAATCTCGACATCCAGCCATTTCCTGAACCTGTTTTCAGGCTCCCAGAGCCTTCCCATCTCTTTTCTGGTATAACGTGCTATCATGATTTCCTCGTGTTCCTGTGTAATAACATCAGATTACTCCGAACAATACTGTTATATTTTCTTCACCGTATGCGCTATCTTGTCGAGCAGGCCATTGATAAACGGGACTGCGTCGAGCGACGAATACTTCTTGGCAATCTCAAGTGCCTCATTGATGGTCACCGCCGGAGGTATATCCGTACGAAAGGCCAGTTCAAAGGTTGCACATCGCAGGATATTGCGGTCAACCACAGCCATCCTGCTCATTTCCCAGTTGTCAGCCGCCTTCTGTATTATCAGATCGATCTCCTGGATGTGCTCAAGAGTCCCGTTGGCAAGCGCCTCGGCAAATACCTTCAGTTCGGGATTTGACAGGACAGCTGCCTGGTGGCCCTCGGGCAGAGGGATGGTATGGTCACCGGCAAATTCTGACTGAAAAAGCCTCTGCAGCACGTATTCCCGGGCCTTGCGTCGGTTCATAAGCAGCGGTGAATTACAGCTTCTTCATGAGCTGGGCCATCTCGATCGCGGTCATGGCCGAATCAAAGCCCTTATTGCCGCTCTTGGTGCCTGCACGCTCCACAGCCTGCTCTATCGTGTCTGTGGTCAGCACACCAAAAGCTATCGGCACCCCGGTATCGAGAGAAGCCGAGGCAACACCCTTGGAAACCTCTGCCGCGATATAGTCGAAATGAGGGGTTGAACCACGAATAACCGTCCCCAGACAGATGATCGCCTGGTACTTGCCCTTTGCGGCAAGCTTCTTGGCTGCCAGCGGTATCTCGAATGCACCCGGGACCTTCACCACGTCGATGTCTTCCTCTTTTGCGCCATGCCGGACCAGCGCATCGACAGCACCGTCAAGCAGCTTGGCCGTTATGAAATCGTTGAACCTGCTGACGACGATCCCAAACGTTAATCCCTTTGCCTGCAACTCTCCCTGAATCACCTTCATGCCTGCCTCCATCGTCTAAACATTATTCAAGATATGACCGAGTTTGTTCTTTTTTGTCTTGAGATACTTGATATTCTTTTCATGCGGCTTGCTCTCCATCGGGACTCGTTCGACCACCTTCAGCCCGTATCCTTCGAGTCCCACAATCTTCTTCGGATTGTTGGTCATCAGTCGCATTTTCCTGACACCCAGGTCCACGAGAATCTGGGCGCCAATCCCATAATCACGCAGATCCGCCTTAAACCCAAGCTTGATGTTCGCCTCGACCGTGTCAAACCCGGTATCCTGCAGTTCATATGCCTTTAGCTTGTTGACCAGCCCGATTCCCCGGCCTTCCTGCCTCATGTAGAGGACAATGCCCTTGCCATGCTCGCTGATCATCTTCATCGCCTTATGGAGTTGGTCACCGCAGTCACATCGCCTCGAGCCGAATACGTCCCCGGTAAGGCACTCTGAATGCACCCTTACCAGGACCTCATCAGAGGACTTGATCTCTCCCTTGACAAGGGCAATATGGATATTACTGTCAAGCTCATTCGAATAGGCGATCGCGGTGAACTCCCCACCGTACTCGGTCGGGAGCTTGGTGGTTGAGACCCGGTGGACAAAATGCTCGGTCCGTGTCCGGTATTTGATCAGGTCCTTGATCGTCACGATCTTCAGGTTGTGCTGCTTCGCGAACACCATCAGCTCCGGGACCCGCGACATCGTGCCATCGTCGTTCATGATCTCGCAGATAACGCCCGCGGGGCTAAACCCCGCCATCCGGGCAAGGTCGACCGAACCTTCGGTCTGGCCAGCCCGCTGGAGGACACCTCCGGGCTTTGACCTGAGCGGAAAGATATGGCCGGGCCGGGCAATGTCCTCAGGCTTTGTTGCAGGGTTGATCGCCGTCAGGATCGTCGTAGCCCTGTCGGCAGCAGAAATGCCGGTCGTCACCCCCTTCTTTGCCTCTATCGAAACGGTAAAGGCGGTCCCGAAAGACGAGGTGTTATCCTCAGTCATCATCGGAAGCGCAAGCTCCTCAACCCGCTGGGGCGTCAGGGAGAGGCAGATGAGGCCACGGCCGTACTTTGCCATGAAATTGATCGCAGCAGGGGTGATCTCGGCTGCCGCCATGCAGAGATCCCCTTCATTCTCGCGGTCCTCATCGTCCACCAATATGACCATCCTGCCCCGGGTGATCTCTTCTATTGCTTCATCAATCGTATTGAATGTTTGTTTCTGCATCCTTGCGTTACTCCTTACGTGCGGATTAATAGAACCTTGCAGCTATGCGAACCCTTCTCTCACCAGTGCCCGCATCAGATCTGTATCCGTACTCCTGCCCAGAAATTTTGCAACATATTTGCCCAATATATCAACTTCGACATTGACGGTATCACCGGTTGTCTTCAGGCCGATCGTAGTCATCGAGGCAGTATGAGGGATAATTACGATAGAAAACGATTCCCTCATCACATCTACCACGGTCAGACTGATGCCATCGACCGCAACCGACCCTTTTTTGACAAGATAACCGGTAATTTTCTGGTCAACCCCGATGACAATCGTGTAAACATCGCCGGTCAGCGTCTTTGACTCTATTTTGCCGACTCCGTCGATATGGCCGGTTACAAAGTGTCCACCCATTTTTGTATTTGGCCGTAGTGAAGGCTCGAGGTTTACCCGGTCCCGTAGACGCAACAGTCCGAGATTCGAGGAACGAAGGGTCTCATCGGACAGGTCAAACGACAGCACACTCCCTCTGATCTCAACAACAGTCAGGCAGGTCCCGTTCACCGAAATGCTGTCGCCGAGCCCGGCGTCAACCGGAAGACTGCCGGCATCGATGCTCAGCCGCGCACCGCCGTTTCTTCTGGCAATGGCCGAGACATAACCCAGGCCGAGGACGAGTCCGGTAAACAATCAATACTCCACGTCCATCTCAAAATCAACTTTTTGAGAATAGAAGTCCAGCAAATTCACCACCTCTGCCCACCGCGCCTTCACCTTCATCACCTTATTGGGGTTGATCGTCATCTCAAGCTTGTTCTCGGCAAGCGGAATTTTGAGGCTGACAGCCTCTTCGAGTATCTTCGTCCTGATAGCCGGAATACGATCGGGATTAGGGGTCTCCAGCGCCAGGATATCCTTCGCATGGGACCGGAGGGTGATGTACCGGTAATAGGGAGTACCGAACATGATCGCAGCATAGGCAATGCCCACGAGTACCGCCAGCATCAATAAACCCTTGATGAAGCCCTGATTCCCGAGTCTCATTTCCTGTCTCATTTCACAATCCTCCCTAGTCTGCTGAAACGTGGCCATGATTTCGGGCTGTCCCAGGACCAGTAGATGACCACGGCGTTGCCCTTTATCTGGCTCATATCCACAAAACCCCAGAAACGGCTGTCATAGCTCTGGTCCCGGTTATCCCCCATAACAAAGACCGACTCCTTTGGCACAACGGCCGGCCCGAAGTTATCCCGGGGATCAATGCCCCGGGGTCGTATCTCCGGATCAACATGCTGTATATAGGGTTCAACCAGTTCTCTTCCGTTGACATACACTATCTTGTCCCTCGCTTCAACGGTGTCTCCCGCGACCGCGATAACACGTTTGATGAAGTCCCGCTTGGGGTCCTCCGGATATTTGAACACGACAATATCTCCGCGCTGCGGCTTTTTAAACCCGGGCATTCTGAAAAGGTTGATATTCGTGAACGGGATATCAATCGGTGTACCCATAAAGACCTTGTTCACCAGGATATGATCGCCGATCTGGAGCGTCGAGAGCATTGAACCTGAAGGTATTTTAAAGGCCTGAATAACAAAAGTGCGTATGACCAGGGCGATAAGGAATGCGATAAGTACCGCTTCAATGGTCTCTCTGATTCCTGACGGATTTTTCTGTCTTCTCATTTCAGTTTCAGGACTGCAAGAAATGCTTCCTGCGGCAGTTCGACCCTCCCGACCTGCTTCATCCTTTTCTTTCCCTCCTTCTGTTTTTCGAGCAGCTTGCGCTTGCGGCTTATATCACCGCCATAACACTTGGCAGTAACATCTTTTCTGAGCGCCCGCACACTCTCCCGAGCAATGATCTTATTGCCGATCGCAGCCTGAATAACGACCTCATACATCTGGCGCGGGATGATCTCACGAAGCTTTTCGGCTAACTGCCTGCCTTTATAATACGCCTTATCTTTGTGAACTATCAAGGACAGGGCATCGACCACCTCACTGTTCAGGAGGATGTTCAACTTGATCAGATCCGACTCCCGGTAGCCGAGGAACTCATAGTCCATCGAGGCATACCCCTTTGAATAAGACTTCAGCTTATCATAGAAATCCCAGAGGATCTCATTGAGGGGCAGTTCATATTCTACCCTGATCCGATCTTTGCCTATATAGCCTAAACTCTTCTGAGTACCCCTCTTCTCCTGACAGAGGTCGAGAATCGGTCCGATATAGTCCTTCGGCACAAAGATCGTCGTCAGCACAAACGGCTCCTCGATCATCTCAAAATGCTCCGGCAGGCGTGCAGGGTTTTCAATATAAATGATATTGTCCGCGTTTATGGTGATCTTATAGACAACAGTCGGTGCCGTGCTCAGGAGAGATAGGCCGAACTCCCTTTCCAGCCGTTCCTGAATGATCTCCATATGCAGCAACCCGAGAAAGCCGCATCTGAACCCGAACCCGAGTGCCAGTGATGTCTCAGGCTCGAAGTTGAACGAGGCATCGTTGAGCCTGAGTTTGTCCAGCGCGTCCCGCAGGTTTTCATACTGATGCGTCGAGGTGGGATAGAACCCGCAGAAGACCATCGGTTTTATATCCTTGTAGCCGGGACAGGGTTCGGTCACCGGATGCAGCGCGTCCGTGATCGTATCACCTATCTTTGTTTCATGGACGTTCTTGATCCCGGAGATAATATAGCCGACTTCTCCTGCCGAGAGCATCGGAACCGGCTCCATCTTCGGCGAAAAGATACCGACCTGGGCAACCTCATACTCAATGCCGACCATCATCATCCTGATCTTCTGGCCGGCCTTGACCGTCCCGTCAAAGACCCTTACAAGGACGATCACCCCCTGGTAGTTATCAAACCAGGAGTCGAATATCAGCGCCTTTAACGACTTGGTGCTGTCACCGGTCGGCGGCGGTATCTTTCTGACGATCGCCTCGAGGATCTCCTTTGTGCCGATCCCCTCCTTTGCGCTGGCCAGAACAGCCTCTGAACTGTCGATCCCGACCGCGTCTTCAATCTGCTCTTTTGCCTTTTCAGGTTCAGCGCTCGGCAGGTCAATCTTGTTGATGACCGGGATGATCTCAAGATTGTTGTCTATGGCAAGATAGGCGTTCGCAAGGGTCTGTGCCTCAACGCCCTGGGTCGCGTCGACCACCAGGAGCGCCCCTTCGCATGAGGCAAGGCTCCGTGAGACCTCATAGGAGAAATCGACATGACCGGGGGTATCGATCAGGTTCAGGATGTATGTCTTTCCGTTCTCAGCCTTATAATTAAGCCGCACGGCATGGGCCTTGATCGTTATCCCGCGCTCCCGCTCAAGGTCCATCGAGTCGAGCACCTGGGCCATCATCTCCCTGGCGCTCAACGCACCCGTATACTCGAGCAACCGGTCGGCAAGGGTTGACTTCCCGTGATCAATATGGGCAATGATCGAAAAATTACGGATGAGTTCCGGCATCGGTTATCGCGGAGAATACGGCCTGGGCAGGCCCATGAAAACAAGGCACGCGGCACCGACAATCCCCGCCTCGTCTCCCAGGGACGACGGGATGATCTTGACCGAGTCAACCAGGTCTTTAAACGCCCTGCGGGATGCCTCTTTGATCGCTTCCTGGACATAGATATTCCATGCGCCGATCAGTCCTCCCGTGAGGATGATCGCCTCAGGACTCAGGATATTGATAAGGTTCGCAAGCCCGACGCCGAGGGCCTTGCCTGCCTCACGCAGGATCTCGCGCGAAAGCGTATCCCCCTCAAGCGCAGCCTTGTAAATATCCTCGGGTGTCAACTTGTAGATACTGCCCTTGCAGCATTCCTTGAGGAGACTCTCCTGCCCTTTTTCAAGCATGGATATCGCGCGGGATATCATGGCCCGTGCCGATGCATAGTTTTCAAGACACCCGATATTGCCGCACTGGCATTTCTCTCCCTCGGCGTTGATGCTCATATGGCCGATCTCTGCAGAAACGTCGAGCAGTTCACCTTTGTGGATAATACCTCCGCCAATGCCGGTCCCAAGCGTCAAGAGCACAAAATTATTAAACCCGCGACCCGCACCGCTGACCTTTTCACCCAGGGCGGCGACATTCGCATCATTTTCGATAAACACCGGCAGTCCAAACCGTGTTTTAAGCTCATGCACAAGGTCAAGCCCTTCTATGGCACGAAGGTTGGGAGAGGTAAAGACCCTGCCGCGGTTGCGATCAATAAGCCCGGCAACACCGAGTCCGATACCGGCAATAGTATCCCCAACATCAGCCCCTCTCAGTTCGCTGATCGATTCAAGCAGGGTCTCGAATACCCTTTCGGCCGAAGTCTTCCGTATTTTGCGGACAATCTCGCCCTCTGCAGAAACAAGGGCGACCCTGAGATTGGTACCCCCAAGGTCAATTCCTATGGCAAATTTCTTCATGTTTGTCATTTCAGTGATATACTCATAACGAGGAATAATTGAATGTTTAATCTATCATAAAGCATTCTCTTGAGTAAAGAAACGCGGGCAGGCCCCATGGCACATATGATTTTGCTTGACGTTTTGCAGCGCTTAAAAATAGAATATCTACCATGAAACAGAGCAAGACCCTATTTGAACTTCAAGCCGAGGTTTGCAAGACACTTGCAAGTCCGAAGCGCCTGGAGATCATCAATGCCCTTAAAGACGGCGAAAAAACGGTTGGCGAGCTTGTAGAAATCCTCGGGGTGCCGAAAGCAAACGTATCCCAGCATCTTGCGGTGATGCGGCACAAGAGCATCCTTAATTCGCGGAGAGACGGCGTGAACATATACTACCGCATTGCAAACCCCAAGGTAGTTCAGGCCTGCGTGCTGATGCGTGAAGTACTGACAGAACAGATGCAGGAAAAATCCCGGCTGATCGATATTGCCTCAGGAGATTGAGATCCCCCGGCTCTCCCGTGGCGATACACCGCGAAACAGATCTTTTCAAAATAATCACTACTGCTGCATGCTTCCCTTTTTCCCGCGCTACTTTATATACTATGAATACACGAAGAACGTTATGAGGCGCTATTGTATTCATGAACCCACGCGAACCAGATGCTTGTAGGCTATAACACCAATGTCCCATACAAGGGAACCCTTTATCATATCCAGACTGAAGACAATGGTCTCAAGAATCCAGTTATCATAACGCTCCTTTACATCAAAGGCACAATCCTGGCTTCAAAAAAAATCAGCTATGCCCATATCGCCTCCAGCCCCGACTACAAGGAAAAGGTCCGGGAGTTGATGAAGGAACAGCATAAGACCATGATGAAAGAGCTGATCAACGGCAAACACACAGGCGGGGAAGACAGCCCGAAGCCAGTCATGCCGGAGAATCAACAGGAGAGTCCCGGGTGTGCTGCAGGGCTGCCAACCGCAGTCCCTTCTGCAGAAGCTTCCGGGCAGGGGGCCTTACCTGAGGATGAACCGCAGGAAGCCAGAAGTCTGGACGACATCCTCCTGGACTTTATTATCAATAAGGGCAAATAGGGACGATACCGTCACCATGATACGTTTCACGAATGTCACAAAGGATTACGAAAACCAGACTGCGCTGCGGGATATTACCTTTGTCGTCGAAAAGGGGGAGATGGCGTTCATCACCGGCCCCAGCGGTTCCGGCAAGACAACCCTCCTGAAGCTGATCTATTCCGCGGAAAAACCTGACCAGGGCAATATATCAGTTGCCGGGTTTGACCTTGATCAGCTGAAGGAGCCAAGCATCCCCCTTCTGCGAAGGCATATCGGGGTCGTATTCCAGGATTTCAGGCTGCTGGCAAACAGAGACATCTTCGATAACGTCGCCATGGCACTGCGCATACGCAACATGCCGGAGCGGGAGATCAAAACCAAAGTCTACGAAACCCTCAAGGCCGTCAACCTGCGCCACAAGGCAGACAGCTTTCCCCGGAGCCTGTCGGGCGGCGAACAGCAGCGGGTCGTGATAGCCCGGGCGATGGTGGCTGACCCAACCGTCCTTCTGGCCGATGAACCGACCGGCAATCTCGACATGGATACTGCCGCGGGAGTGCTCAGGACCTTCAAAGATATAAACGCCCGGGGTACAACGATGCTTATTGCAACACATAACCGCGATCTTTACCGAAACACCGGCAGGAAGGTGATCAGGCTCGATGCCGGGGCCCTTGTCTCGGTGGGGCAGGGATGATTGTGGCTCCTTATTCCTTTAGGCTGGCTTTCCAGAGTCTTGTCGGAGAAAAATGGATAAATCTGCTCTCGGTCTTCACCATAGCTTCAGGGCTGCTGGTCATCAGCGTCGCGTTCTTTGCTGCGTACAATATAGATGCAGCAACCCGGAAACTCCCTGAAAAGTTCGCTATGATCCTTTATCTGGACGATGCCATTACCCGGGACAAGATCGAGGGCATTCTCGGCACTCTGAAAAAGAAGCCGGTGATCTCGCAGGTCCTATATATCCCGAAGGATGATGCGATGAAAGAACTGAAGTCCCTGCTGAAGAATGCAAATTACGTCTTTGAGGGTCTCGATGAAAACCCCCTCCCGGACTCCATCGAGGTGCGTCTCAGACGGGAGGCGGTCACCCCTGATGGGGTCAGGAAACTGACCGCGGAGATAACGGGGCTCAAGGGCGTCAAGGAGATCGACTACGGAGAAAAATTCCTTGCGGCCCTCCACTCATTAAAATCCGGCGTCAGGACGGTCGGCCTCTCCATTATTGTGGCCATTGCCATAGGAATCATCTTTGTCTGTTACAGCACGGTCAAGATCCTTTTCTACCGGAGGACTGAGGAGATTGAGACCTTCAAGCTCCTGGGCGCGACCAAATTCTTCATCCGGGCCCCGTTCATTATCGAAGGCGGCGTCATCGGAATGTGCGGCGGACTGGCAAGCCTTGGCGGCAGCCTCATTCTCAACTATGCCGTCATCGCGCGCCTGAGCACGGCGGTCCCACTGCTCGCCACTCTCCTCTTCCCCCTGAACCTTTTCCTTTTGCTGCCGCTTATCGGACTGTTTCTGGGTGTCACCGGCGCGATGATAGCGATCGGAAGGCTGCGATACTGATGATCGCAGCTGTTCCCCTGCTTCTCCTGCTCCTGCTGCCGTCCCTTGTCTACAGCGCCTCAAATGAGGATGAATACCGGAAACTCCAGGAAAAGATGCGCGAACAGAAACAAAAACTGTCTGAGGTTCAGGAGCGCGAACATTCAATCCTGGGCGAGATAGATGACGTAAACCTCAGGATGGGGAAGATCGAATCTGCACTCAGTAAATTCAAGAAAAACCTCGGCAGGACCGAATCCGAGATCGCAGCCGTCAATACTGAGATCGAAAAGACAAAGGCAACCCTCGAGCGGCAAAAGAGCTGGCTGAAACGGAAGCTCAGGACTATACACCGCTTCGGATATTCGGGCGATACCGTTGTCCTGCTTATGAGTTCGGAAGACATGTCACAAACCATGAGGGCCCTGAAATATCTCGAACATATAACACGATATGAGCATACACTCGTCGAAAATTTTCGGGACAACCTCAACAACCTGAAGATCAAATACAGCAGGCTGCAGTCACTCAGGACAGAACTGAAGGTCCAGACTGACCAGGTCAGGACAAAAGAGAATGAGCTCACGCAACAGAGACGGTCAAAAGAGGTAATTCTCAGCTCCGTCAGGCATGAGAAGGCCTCCCATCAGAAGGTCCTCGAAGAATTGCGGGAGGCCTCGAAGCGGATGCTCGATATCATCAGGGAGTCATCGAAGACTGACACCTATGCCGCTACCGGATTTGCCCGGCTGAAGGGCAAGTTGCACTGGCCGGCTGAAGGCAGGATCGCTATCCCTTATGGCACTCACCGGGACCCGCAGTTCGACACCCCGGTCTTCAGGAACGGCATACACATACAGACCGCGTCGTCCGCAGAAGTGCGTTCTGCGTATGGTGGAAAAATTATCTTTGCCGAATGGTTCAAGGGGTTCGGCCAACTGGTCATCGTCAATCATGGCAGCGGGTATCATACGCTCTATGGCAATCTTTCGGAGATTTTTTCGAAGGTTGGAGATATAATAAAAGAAAATCAGGTATTAGGAAAAGTTGGAACATCAGGGATCCTGAATGCCCCGGGCCTCTACTTCGAAATCCGATATAAAGGCAAACCGCTCGATCCCTCCCAATGGCTTAAGGGCAAACGGAAATAATCCAGGAGGTCACTATACATGGCGGGCAAGAAAATAGCAGCAGTCTGGTTGTTGATCATAACGGTCGCCTTAATAGGCATCTCAATCGGAAGGCTGTCGTTCAGCAGTGTCAGCGCTGCAGGAGAAAGCTATGAAGAGCTGAAGACATTCACCGAGGTGATGTCTATGGTCAAAAAACATTATGTCGAAGAGGTGAAGACCAAAGACCTTATCTATGGGGCGATACGGGGCATGCTCAGCTCACTCGACCCGCATTCGAGCTTCATGCCTCCGGATGCTTACAAGGATATGCAGGTGGAGACCAAGGGCGAGTTCGGGGGCCTCGGGATCCAGGTCGGCATCAAGGACAAGAGTCTCACCGTAATAGCACCGATCGAGGATACCCCTGCGTCCCGGGCAGACATCAAGGCAGGAGACAAGATCGTGAGCATCAACAAAGAATCAACAATAGACATGTCCATGCAGGACGCAGTATCAAAAATGCGTGGTGCACCGAAAACCTCTGTCACGATCGGTATTATGCGGGAAGGCTGGGATGAGCCTAAAGACTTCACGCTGATCAGGGACGTCATCAAGATGAAGAGCATCAAGGCAAAGATGCTCGAGGGAAATATCGGATATGTCAAGGTGACCCAGTTCCAGGAGCAGACAGCTTCAGATCTGGCCGTTGCCCTGAAAAAGCTGAATGAAGAGAAGTTTACTGCCATCATCCTCGACCTGC
>JBARHQ010000232.1:0-4550 GCA_049799315.1 Thermodesulfovibrionales bacterium
GATAATGTATCTCATAACCTCATGATTAGTCAAGCTTTTCACCTGCTCATCAGGATTGATTCAGTCTTTTTACTTTATGCCACAGTTTTTTTATATACTTGAACAATGAACAGGCATCAGGCTTGCAAATACAATAAACATGATACAGAACAGAGTCAAAAAATTGATCCAAAGGGCACGAGGAGAACTGGACCTGAGACTGAGAGAGATAGCCTACTTCATCGTTAGGGGCAGGGATTACAAGCTTCTGAATGAATACATTCTCAAAATCAACAGGCTCAAGAATATTGATGAGATACTGTTTGAGGCCTCTAACTGCCTGAAAGATATACTTAATTATGAGCTTTTTGCCTTTGCATTCCGCAATGCTCAGGGACTGGATATCTGGGTCGACCCCCGTTACTATCAGGACAGTCTTTTTATAGACCAGATCAAACTGGAGATGAACTGCCAGGAAATTGACACAAGAATGCATACATTCAATAAACCGGAGACTGGGCCAGACAAGGCCGCTGATCCCTTTTCCCCTCTGTTTATTGGAAAAGAAACGCTTTCATATGCCATAAACTTTGAAAATGAGCGTGCGATGCTCTACGTCCTGCCGGCAACATCCGTACTGGATCATCAAAAAGAGATCATCGAGATGATCGTAAAGGTCCTCAATGTGGTGCTGGAGAATTATCTGAATCGGAAAAGACTTGAAGAAACTGCTATGCTCGATCCCATGACTGAATGCTTTAACCGGCGCATACTCGATGATCTGCTGAACAGGGAAGTATCGAGGGCGCAGCGATATGGCATGAACCTCTCTGTCGTCATGCTCGATGTCGACCATTTTAAGGCGATCAATGACACCTGTGGTCATCAGGCAGGAGACTTCGTGCTCAGAGAACTCAGCAAAATACTGAAATCAGCACTAAGAAAAAGCGACTATCTCATCCGCTATGGCGGCGAGGAGTTTGTCATTATCCTCCCTGAGATCCTGATCGAAAACACGCTCCTCGTCTCAGAGAGAATACGGCAGGCGATCGCTGATCACAACTTTTCCTTCAGCGGCCAGGTGCTGCGCATAACATCGAGTTTTGGGATATCTTCCTTCAGCAACGACAAGACAGCAGACGATATGATAAGAGAGGCGGATAGCATGCTCTACTGCTCAAAGAAAAACGGAAGAAACAGGGTATCATACGCCGAAGGGCTCCTGGAAACTACTACTTCCCTGCTGCCGGGTTGAACTTGTTCATCGCCTTGTCGGGGCCATCCTTGATAATGCATTCAACAGCATCCGCCGCCGTTACGATCATTTCTTTAATCCCGGGAAGCTCATTTTTTCTGAACTTTGAGAGGACATAGTCCTCAGTCAGCATCAGGGGATCACGTCCTATCCCGATCTTGACCCTGATAAACGCAGTACCGCCGATGCTCTGGATAACGGACGCCACCCCGCGATGTCCGCCGGAAGAACCCTTTTTCCTGATCTTGAGCCGCCCGCAATCAAGGTCAAGATCATCATGTATTACTATAATATTGTCATGTAATATACTGTTTTTACTAATTATTTCTCTGACTGCACTGCCGCTTCTGTTCATAAACGTCAACGGCTCCAGGAAGATGACCCTTTCATCTCCGATGGAGCCGCTGCATATATTGTAATCAGACCGTTCGCGAAATTCCAGACCGAGGCGGCCGATAATCTCCTCCAGGGCCAGGAACCCGATATTATGCCGGGTCCATGCGTATTTTTTACCCGGATTTCCGAGCCCGGCAACAAGCCACAAAAATTATTTCTCCTTCTTCTCTGAGCCTGCCTCTTCCTTCTTGCCCTTCTTGGCCACCTCAGGCTCAGGCGCCGCCTCCACAACCTCGGCAGCCGGTGCCGCCTCCACAACCGGCGTGATGACGGTTATGATGACATCATGGGGATCGGTAATCAGCTTAATGCCCTCACCCAGTATAAGGTCACTGACATGGAGAGACTGGCCGATTTCATATTTCGATATGTCGACCTCTATCTTGCCCGGTATATTGTCAGGCAGACACTCTATCTCGATCTCCCTGAGTGCATGCTGCAGTATGCCAGCATCCCTCTTTACCCCGATCGGCTCGCCGGTCGTTGAGACATGGACCGTTATCCTGATTTTTTCAGTAAGTGAGACCTCAAAGAAATCTGTATGGAGCAGCTCTCTCTTCAATGGATCGACCTGGAAGTTTTTCAGGAGGGCCAACTTCCTGTCTCCGTCGGTAAAATTAAGATCGACCATCACCTGCTCGCCTGCCACGGTGTTGATAAGCTTTGCGAGGTCCTTCCGGTTGAGCTTGATCGACTGCGCCCTTCCCTCTCTATACAGAACGGCCGGGATCATGCCCGCCCTTCTCAGGGTGCGTGCAGCCCCTTTTCCGTGTTCTTCTCTCTTTTCAGCTGCCAGACTAACTTTTTCCATGTTGCCTCCTCTTTATTCGTCTCGCCCTTTACAGGCTGGGACTTGACTCAGTATTCATTAAGCCAACGGCCTAAACAAACAGTGAACTGATTGATGACTCCTCATTGATCCTCTTGACTGCCTCACCAAGGAGAGACGCAATGCTCAGGACCGTCAGCTTCCTGCACTGTTCCTTCTTGCTGTCGAGCTGTATCGTATTCGTCACAATCATTTCTTCTATGGCAGAGTTATTGATCCGGTCCACCGCAGCGCCCGAAAGGATGGCATGTGTGCAGGCAGCGGCGACTTTCCTGGCCCCCTTGCCTTTCAGGGCTGAAGCTGCCTGGACCATGGTACCCGCAGTATCGACCATATCGTCGAGCAGGAGGGTATCGCGGCCCATCACGTCACCGATGACATTCATGATCTCGCATTCATTCGCCTTTTCCCGGCGCTTATCGATGATGGCGATCGAGCAGTTCAAGCGCTTCGCAAATGAGCGCGCACGTTCAACACCGCCTGCATCCGGAGATACAATAACCAGGTTATCCTGATCATATTTATTTCTTATATAATCCAGAAGGACCGGAGCAGCATACAGATTATCCACCGGTATGTTAAAAAAACCCTGTATCTGGCCTGCATGCAGGTCAACGGTCAGGACACGGTTCGTACCGACCGCCGTCACCAGATCAGCTACCATCTTCGCAGAGATCGGAACGCGGGGCTGCACCTTTCTGTCCTGCCTTGAATATCCATAATACGGAATGACAGCAGTAATCCTGCCTGCCGACGCGCGTTTGAGCGCATCGATGATCAGCAAAAGCTCCATAAGGTTATCATTTACCGGCATGCTGGTCGGCTGGATGACAAAGGCGTCCGAACCCCTCACATTCTCGTTCAACCGGACCATAATCTCTCCGTCACTGAAGCGGGAGACCGTCGCATCCCCGAGACCGATACCAAGACACGAAGCAACTTCACGCGCAAGGTCGGTATGGGCCGTCCCTGTAAAAAGCCGTAATCCCTGGGGCATATCGTTATTCACAACTCCTCTCCTGACGGCCCCGCAAAAAATCCGTATGCTGCATTGCGCTTCCGGAGCTTTTTACAAACCCGTCTTATTCTATCTTATCCAGTAGCCGCCGATCTATGGCTGGGGCGGGAGGATTCGAACCTCCAAATGGGAGATCCAAAATCTCCTGACTTGCCGTTTGTCGACGCCCCAATAAAATCAGCCTTGCTCTCCATCGACGATCGTGTCAACAACACACGACCAGGTGTCAGTAAAACCTTCTGCCGCCTTCCGGGCATCCTCCGGCGACCTGAAGACACCAAAAACCGTAGACCCGCTTCCGCTCATCAGGGAGAACTCGGCCCCCTGTTCCAGCAACCTTGTCTTAAGCCCGGCGATCACCTGATACTGTGGTATGACCACCTCCTCAAGATCGTTAAAAACTATCTTTCTCAGAGTACTGAAATCTCTCCTGTCAAGAGCTTGACAGAATAGTTTAATATCGACTGTTTTTTTTGTCAACATTCTGTAGTTCCGGTAGGCCCATGCGGTTGGTATGCCGACATCAGGTTTTACCAGAAGCAGGCTCCAGGAACGCCCTCCTGCGGGCAGCGGGGTGACCCTTTCTCCCCTTCCCTCAGCAAGGGCGCAGGGCGGGCCGATAAAAAAGGGGATGTCCGAACCGAGTCGTGAGCCCAGTACCCTCAGTGTCTGATCGTCCAGCCCCAATTTCCAGAGCCTGTTGAGGCCACTGAGCGCTGCGGCCGCATCGCTGCTTCCGCCACCGAGTCCGGCTGCCGGAGGAATATTCTTCTTAAGCGTTATACGGGCACCGAGCCTGCAGCCTGCGACCTCCCGGAGAAGCTCTGCAGCGAGGTAAACCAGGTTCTCTTTGACCGGGAGATCAATTCCGGAGACCAGTTCCAGGGTTCCTGACTCCTCGAAAATGAGCGTATCATACAAGCTGACCCTCTGCATGACGCTGACAATGTCATGGTATCCATCGTCCCTTTTTCCGGCAATCTGGAGGAACCAGTTGATCTTTGCCGGGGCCTTAAGAACCATCACCTGCTTTTTTCAAGCTCCTGTATCTTCTTTTCGACCCGGGTCTTCAG
>JBARHQ010000233.1:0-1682 GCA_049799315.1 Thermodesulfovibrionales bacterium
TTCTACGAAGAACACCATTGTTTTCAACTGACCAGCCTGATGCAGGTTATTGCGGCTCTTGAAAAGGCAAATGATTCAATTGACGCCCGAATGCGTGAGCTTATGCAGGAGCACAACGATTTGATCCGCCGCATGGATGAGGTCCCCGGGATTAACGAGTTGTCCGCTCAATATGTTTTGAGTGAACTTGGCCCTGATCTGGCCACCTTCGCTGATGCATCGGCCTTAGCCTCATGGACGGGTTTATGTCCGGGCAACAATGAGAGTGCCGGCAAGCGGCGGAGCGGGAGATCGCCGGTCAGAAAGCATCATCTCAAGACCATTATGATTGAAGTGGCTTGGGCTGCCGTGAAAAAGAAAGGGACGTATTACCGGGACAAGTACTGGCGTCTTCGCTATCGTCTTGGGCCGAAAAAAGCTATTGTGGCCATAGCACACCGGATCATAAAGGCCTTGTTTTTTATAATCAAAAAAGGCGAAGAGTATAGAGAACTTGGTGACCAATATCTTGCTGCAAAAAGTCAAAAAAACAAACTGACGAGAATCAGACGAGATGCGGAAGAACTCGGATTCAACCTGGTTCCGATTGTAGTCGGATAAATTGTAGAAAAGCGTCAAAAAGAGGTCGATTACGAAATGAAGCCATAGAGCGCGGCACCTAACATGACCGGCAGCCAATTGCACAACGAATTGTCAGCCTGCTGTATGCAGGACTACGTATATAAAAAGTTACACTGGCAAAGGCTGTTTTGACGTACTCGAAAAAGATATGCCCGGTTGGCTTTGCCAGCCGGGTTATACCCATGTTTCATATAAACCCCCATCCCGGAGTAGCAGCGGGACAACAAAGGATGAAACAGGAATAAAAAAGTGGTCATATTTACCCTTCGTATCCATTTGATAACTTTATCAAGGAGGGCAATTATGACCACAAGTAAGGATAGCAGAATATTATCGGTAATTCACTCAGTTTGTTGCGGACTGGATGTCCATAAGAAGGTGATCGTGGCCACCCTGATTTCGAGTGACGAGTCAGGGCAGGATATCAGCCAGACCATGGAGTTTGGGACATTCACCGATGATCTGGAGAAATTGCGGGGTTGGTTGCTGGAACATGAATGTCACATAGTGGCGATGGAAAGCACGGGGATATACTGGCGTTGCGTCCATAATATTCTTGAGGCCGATGTTGAAGTGATACTGGTGAACGCCAGGCATGTAAAGAACGTACCCGGTCGAAAGACGGATATCGGGGACAGTCGTTGGCTGGCTGGGTTATTGCGGCATGGGCTTTTGCGGGGCAGTTTTATCCCGGCCAAAGAAATCCGTCAGTGGCGTGAATTGAGCAGAGTTCGCCGGAAGAACCGTGACACGCTTGGTGATTATAAACGACGTGTTCACAAACTGTTCGAATCAGCCAATATCAAAATAGATTCAGTGGTCTCCGATCTGTTTGGGGTTACAGGGAGAAATTTGATCACGCTGTTGATGACCGGCCCGAAGGAGATCCGCATTGAGGACATTGAACTGTGTGCCAAAGGGCGTCTTCAAGGCAAGGTCGGTGAGTTGTACCGCAGTATCCAAGGGTTCTACGAAGAACACCATTGTTTTCAACTGACCAGCCTGATGCAGGTTATTGCGGCTCTTGAAAAGGCAAATGATTCAATTGACGCCCGAATGCG
>JBARHQ010000234.1:0-7599 GCA_049799315.1 Thermodesulfovibrionales bacterium
TGGGGGGGCGCAGGCCCTTTCAGGTTTTGTGGCTGTTTTCCACGACATTACTCAGATCGAGAAGCTTGAACAGGTCAGGAAAGATTTTGTAGCCAATGTATCTCATGAACTCAAAACCCCTATCACGGCGATCAAAGGTTTTGCCGACACGCTCCTTGAGGGTGCACTCGATGACAAAGAACATGCCGTCGGATTTATCCGGACCATAAAGTCGAACAGCGAGCGCATAAACAGTCTCGTCGACGATCTCATGACGATCTCCAGGATAGAACTCGGCGTGATACGTGTCGATAAAACCCTCGTTACTGTGGACGATATATTTAAGAGTGTTATGGACCTGTTCAGGGACAAGGCAGGGGCAAAGAATCTCTCATTGACCGTGTCGAACACCACCAATATTGTAGAAATTTACGCAGACAAGAACAGGGTTATTCAGATATTAACGAATCTGGTTGATAATGCCATCAAGTTCACTGAAACCGGGGGGGTTGTTTTCGGTCTTGACAAGGAAAATGAACAGTTATTTCTTTTTGTCGAAGATACCGGCATAGGTGTATCGGCGAAGCATCTCGAAAGGCTCGGAGAGAGATTTTACCGCGTGGATCCCGCCAGATCAAGAAAGTTAGGCGGCACGGGCTTAGGGCTTGCAATCGTCAAGCACCTTGTCCGGGCCCACGGGTGGACGATGCAGATGGAAAGTGTCCACGGCAAGGGCGTCAGAATTAAAATTTATTTGTAAGGAATCCTGAAGTGGGGTAATGCCCGCTCCTCTGTCGGTACGTTGGCAGTGCTTTTCTTCGCTCAGGGTGTTCTATTCGCAGTCTTCAACTCCGTCATTCGCAGCACAATTGAGTAGTTACCCGGTTCCATTTGTTTCATAAAAAAATAACCTGCAATTAATAATCCTGTAACACCGCATGTGTATAGTATTCTGCATGAACCGCGATTTGTTACAGGATACCATACTATCCACGTAAATAGGTGTGAACCAATGCGCAGACTTCTTCCGCGGCAAAATGAACCAGCCGACAAAGGAGGTGCTACCTTCACCAGGCGCAGTTGATTGAAGAAAGAAGTTATGTTCTCAAGCCAGTTTTTAGAACAGGCCACATTCTGAAAAATTCTGAAAGGAGTTAATATTTTATGATGAAAGAACTAGTTCACTTCAAAAAGGTAGTTACGGTAACTGTTATTTTGACGTTTATTCTTGCAATGTTTCTGGGAGGCTGCGGGGGTTCATCGACTCTCGTTGCGCCTGATGTCCAGACCTCATCCACGGCATGGAGTTTCGGGGTAATGTCCGATACCCAGTGGATCAGCCCCGCCGACGGCAAAAACCCGAATGCGGTCGCCGTGGATATTATCAGGCAGCTCAACCAGCAGTTCATTCAAAAGGGCGTCAAGTTCGTCGTGCAGGTCGGCGACTTGACCCAGAACGGTAACGTCGCGGACGTAGACACCACCGCTCTCTTCCGGCAACCCCTGTATAATGCCGGGATAGGCTTCTTCCCGCTGCGCGGCAACCATGAGTCCAAGAGCACCGCCGCGGTCGAATTTCAGCGTGTGTTCCCCCAGACACAGACCGGCCAGATGAACGCCACGCCGGCGGATGTCTTTACCAATGCCGCCGTCAACCCGGATGCAGCCACACAGCCATCCCCGGTAAAGACAGGGACAGCGTTTACCGTCGGCTCCCACTTCAGCAGTCCAGACCCTTCCGGAAACGGCAACCTCAAGGGGCTGAGCTATTCATTTGACTTTAACAATGCGCGCTTTGTCCTGCTCGATCAATTCACTCCCACTGACAACGATACGGTGAACTATGCCCTGGACAAGACGATTGCGAAACAGCAGAGCTGGATAAGCAGCACGCTTTCCGGCAAGCCCGCAAGCGGCCATGCCTTTGTCTTCAGCCATAAAGGGCTGATTACCGAGAACCACACCGACACCCTCTTCGGAAATGACCCCTCACAGAACCCCGATGCGCAGAATGCCTTTATTGGCAGCATGGCCCAGAACGGTGCGCGCTATCTGATGATGGGGCACGACCACATGCACCAGCGTTCGGTCGTAACCAGTCCGGACGGCAAATCTCAGGTGCAGAATGTCACCTGCGCCTCGGACAGTTCCAAGTTTTATATCCCGCTCGGCAACGCGGAGCTGCCGGGCACTGTCAATAACGATATGAAATATAACAACCCCACGCGCGAGACCTCGATCAGCCAGGAACGAAATACCGTCGGCTATTATATCGTCACGGTCGATGGTCCGCGGGTGACCGTGGACTATTACTCGGCCGTGGTGAATGCGACATTCGATACTGCCAAGGGCGAATATACCATCACCACCACCCCGACGATGACCTTTACCAAACGCGAGACATATGGGTACAGTCTCAACGGCAAGGAAACACTGGTGGCGGAAGGAAGGCCCTACGCAACTGTCCAGGACACCTTCTCTGGCACCACCGCGAAGATCCTCAGCGGAAACAACAACAGCACCACGCTTGACGGAAGCGGTCGTGCATTGACCAACGCGGTGGACACCGGCTGGTCGGCCACGACCACAGGCACAAACAGCAACATACTCACCCTCTGGGGTATCACAAAAACCATGGGAAGCACCCAGACCGATACATACACGCTCTCAATGAGTTATGACCCCAGTCAAGTTTCTGCCATTCATGCGCAATCCGGAGCGATAGGCCTGGCTACACCGGGCATTAACGGAAAGTGGGTAAATGCAGTATCCAGAAATACCGGTGGCACTTCGAAGTTTGTGTTCGGCCCCTGGCAATCCAGCTATGGCCTCGGCACCTATGGTGTCGACACGGCTACGAATACCGCCTGGGCAGTAATCAATTATAACGGCAATTTTGTCGTCGCTCCCGGGATATAAAAATTAGGGAGCAGCGGCTCACTGATCCGATTTCAAAGAGAAAGCCGCCGGGCAGGTCCCCGGCGGCTTTTGTTCATGACCCCTTCGGCGCATATCTCCGTCAAACTGTAATAGTAATTTAACATACCCTTAATAATACTGTAATATTATCACGGTACAATAGGCGCTAGTCATGAAATGTTCGGACATGGGAAAGTTATGAGTGAGAGCCAGCACATTCTTGTTATTGACGATGAGCCTGATATCGTCGAGCTGGTTTCCTATAATCTCAGGAAAGAAGGGTTTATTGTCTCGACTGCGCCTGAGGGAGAAGAAGGGCTGCGTAAAATCAAGACAGAAGATTTTGCGCTTATTATCCTGGATCTCATGCTGCCAGGCATCCAGGGTATGGAGCTCTGCAGAATCCTGAAAAAAGACGCCAAAACAGAAAAGCTTCCTATTATTATGCTTACAGCAAAGGTGGAAGAGGTGGACCGGATAATCGGGCTTGAGTCCGGGGCGGACGATTATATGACAAAGCCCTTCAGTCCGCGCGAACTCGTGGCCCGCGTCAAGGCAGTCCTGAGAAGGTCTGCACCGGCAGTTGCAGAAGAAGATACGATTCATATCGGAGATCTCGTTATTAATAAGGAGACTTACTCCGTGGTAAAAGGAAGCGCCCTGCTGGACCTGAGCGCAACCGAGTTCAAGCTTCTGCTCTACCTTATCGAAAGAAAGGGGAAAATCTATAACCGCGACCAGCTCCTGAAGGCCGTATGGAAAAACGATGCGTTCGTAGAATCCAGAACGGTTGATGTGCATGTGAGAAGATTGCGCACGCAGATTGAGGATGATCCCGCCAATCCGACCCATATCAAAACGAAAAGAGGCATCGGTTACTATTTCGACGGATAGGCCACCGTGTCCTGACGAGTCACCCACGCTTCCGGAAGATGCCTCTCCAGCCCGTGATCCTTTCCTCTGGGGGGTTGCCACCTCTGCCTTTCAACTGGAGGGTTCGCCTTTTGCCGACTGGACCTCCTGGGACGCCACCTTATGCGCAACGCCGGACGTTACCAATCATTACCAGGTGTACAAGGAGGACCTCGCCCTTCTGCAGGACCTGGGGGTCAATGCCTATCGCTTTTCCATAGAGTGGAGCAGGATACAACCCCAGGAAAATGTCTGGGACGACCAGGCGATAGCGCACTACCAGGAAATTATAGATATACTCATCAGCAACAATATTATCCCGATGCTTACACTGCATCATTTTACACATCCTCTGTGGTTTATAAACAAGTACCCCTGGCATGAAGAGGCTTCGATCGAAAAATTCAGGGCCTTCGCGGAGAAGATGCTTCGAACGCTGCGGGGAGTGAAATACTGGATCACTTTTAATGAACCCTATGTGCTTGTGCTGGCCGGATATTTCGAAGGATGCACCCCGCCGGCGATCAGGTCTCCGCTGCTGGGGGTCAAGGCCCTGACAAATATTCTCAGGGCACATGGGGCTGTTTATGATATGATCCATGCCCTTCTGCCGGATGCCCGGGTCAGTGTGGCCCATAACATGGCTGCCTTTGCCCCGTGGCACAGTTGGAACCCGTTCGACAAACTGCTTGCGAGGATTGCCAAGCACTTCTATAATCACTCACTTCTGGATGCGTTCCTCAACGGCACACTGCGTATAAAATTTCCCCTGAGCAAAGAGAGATGCCTTGCGGTCCCCATAAAGGGCAAGCTCGACTTCTTTGGTCTGAATTATTACACGCGAATACATCTCCGCTTCAACCCCTTCAAGAAAATGGGCATCGAGATGCGCCACCGGGATATCGAGGGTCACGGGCTGACGGATATGGGATGGGAAATCCACCCTTACGGCCTCGCAAAGGTCCTGAGGTATGCCGCGAAGCTCAAGGTGCCGATCATTATAACCGAAAACGGTATTGCGACGAATGACGACCAGAAAAGAATAAAATTCATGAAGAGACATATAGACGTTCTCGAAAGATGCATGAAAGACGGGATGGATATCAGGGGATATTTTCACTGGTCTCTGATCGACAACTATGAATGGCTCCAGGGGCTCGGCGCCAGATTCGGGCTGTATCGCGTCGATTTTAAAACTCTCCAGCGGAAGCCGACGAACTCGGCTGCCTATTATTCATATATCATAAAAAGCCGCACCCGCTGATCCCGCGTTTTCAGGACAATTGATTACTTTGACACTCCGGTAAGGTTTCATCAAATCATCATGCCACTGTAATAATCATGTAACCGTCCGTCAGTAAGCTAATAACAGTATGATTGCAAAGAACAGGTATAAGTTGTCTGATGTTATTGTGTGACTTTCATATTCACACGACATATTCAGATGGGGCTGTAGAGCTCAGAAGGACAGTCGACCTTTTTGGACAGGCCGGCTTTGATGTTATCGCGATAACCGATCACGTTGTTAATGGTGATAATTCATTCGGCAAACTCGCACACCGCTTTAAGTACTCCGTCACTTCAGATAACTTTTCACGCTACATGGAACATGTCAGAGAAGAGTCAGTGCGGGCATGGGATAAATATGGCATGCTCATTATTCCAGGAATTGAGATAACCAAAAATCATATGACCTCTGATAAATCTGCTCATATCCTGATACTGGATATCAAGGACTTCATCCCGGCCTGCTGGAGCTATGAGCAGATATTTCTCGAAGCCAGGCAGCAGGATGCAGTGATTGTGGCATGTCATCCGCATTATATGTCTGATATGAGCAGGGACACGCTTTTCCTCTGGAATAACCGGGAAAAGTATAGCCAATACATTGATGCCTGGGAAATAGCTAACAGGGATGATGTTTTTAATGTCATAAGTCTTGAGAAATACCCATACCTTGCCAACAGCGATTTTCATCGGCCGCGACACCTTTATTCGTGGAAGACGCTGTTGAGATGTGAAAAAAACACAAATTCGGTCAAGCAATGTATCAAGCACAACAACGGTGTTGGTATTACACTTTTCAGAAAGGCGGAGGATACACCATGGTAATTTTCTGGTTCTTTGCAGTAGCGGCTTTCATCGGGATTATTGGTTATATGGCTCAGATTTTTGCTGTCAGAAAGACGATGAGCCATAGAAGCAGCGACGTTGTTACGAAAGAGGCAAAAACGGAGAATGCCTTTCCCCCGATATCAATTCTGAAACCCCTGAAGGGACTCGACGATAATCTTTTCGATAATCTCGATAGTTTTTGCCGGCAGGCTTATCCCTGCTATGAGGTGATCTTCGCCCTTCAGGATTTTAATGACCCGGCCTTCAAGATAGCGGCCAAAATCAGAGACAGACACCCCGACAAAGATATTTCCCTTGTTGTCGAAAAGTGCGAAGCTGGACTAAATCCAAAGGTGAATAACATGATTCCGGCCTACCGCACGGCTAAATATGAACATATACTGATCAGCGACAGCAATGTCATGGTTGGGTCCGACTACCTGAGAGCACTGTCAATGAAGATGACTGACGAGAGCGTTGGTCTTGTGAGCAGTCTGATCCGGGGAGTGAAGAGCCGGACGCTGGGTTCGGCGTTCGAGAATCTTCACCTGAATAGTTTTATTGCAGGAAGCGTCTGTTTCCTCGACAGGTTCCTTCACATGCCCTGTGTCATCGGCAAATCAATGCTTATGCGCAAGAAGGACCTGGAACTTATCGGCGGTCTGAGGTCTGTGAAGGACTTTTTGGCCGAAGATTACATTATTGGAAAGAGGATCCACGATAGCGGCCGCAGCGTAGTTCTTTCAAACTACCTGATCAATAACGTGAACGAATACTGGGACATCAGGAAGTTCATAAATCGCCACACACGGTGGGGAAAGCTCAGGTGGAGAATAGGTGGCATGAAGTACCTGTCTGAATTGATTAGCAATGCCGTGTTTATGTCGGTGATGCCGCTTCTCCTTATCGGGGTGTCAACATTTACAGCCGCCCTGGCGATGACCGTTGCTGCAGTTAAGATGGGTGGTGATTATTATATCGGCAAGAAGCTGAAGACAGAGATGCATCCATTGCTCTACCTCCTTGTTCCCGTGAAGGACCTTATCATAGGTTGTATCTGGTTTGTTCCTCTTGTTAGCAGCAGCGTTGTATGGAGAAGCAACAGGTACCTTATCGGCGACAGCTCGCTCCTTTCACCGTATCCGGAAACCGGCATCTCGTCCTGGAAATACCGCATAGCGGACGCGATCAAGACGAGACTCGCGTAGAACGTAAACAAATTACCAAAAGGGGGAACATAACGTGTTACTTTCAATTTTACGGGCCACAGAAAAACACCGGGCAGCTATTGACCATTATCATTGCCCGCACAGAATTCCCACAACCAATGGATGCGCAGCCTCATTGTCGTCAATAACGGTTCAGCCTCACACAGAACACTCATACTGCCGCAGTGAAGATTATGATAACTGCCCGCTTTTTTTGTCAAAAATCCTGAGAAAGACTGGTTAGTCTGTGCATTCCAGAGCGATATCCCTGAGCTTAAAGCTCTGATGGTATTAACCAAATAGAGGAGGTGATTTACGTGTGCCCCGAATTAAAAGAAACAATATGCAGCATAACTGATTTAGGCCCGGAAAATTTCGAATGCGCATCAGTTGACAAGTGTGTGGGTAAAAAATGGTTCGACTGCGCAGTATATAATTCACAGTTTTGTTTTGATATTGATGACAG
>JBARHQ010000235.1:0-7520 GCA_049799315.1 Thermodesulfovibrionales bacterium
CATATGAAGAGCTTGCCCTGAGTTTATCGAAGGGAGTTTTGCAGCGCAACGCAGCATACGGACTTTTTGCGAAGCCGTCAAAGGTCATTTGCATAACCGCGCATATGTGTGGTAGCATGAAGCTGAAAACAAGGCCACGAAGGCTTTTTCTTAAGGGATAGTAATCCATCAAGAGGCCTTTGTGGTCTTTTAATTTGTGCTTCAGGAGAATTTTTTCTGGATCTGATTCTGTCGGGCCGGCCTTAGCCTGGAATTTTTTCAAAGACAGATCCAGAAACGGACGCTACCATGGCCTTTGACAGAGAATACTTCAACCTCGGGTATCTTGATGCACTTTCGTATCAGAATACCCTTATCCACCGGCTTGACCCCCGGGCAAAGCTTATTGTTACCTTCGCTTTTATATTTACGGTCATCTCATTTCCCAAGCATGACCTCTCCGGGCTTGTTCCGCTGCTCTTTTTTCCTGTCCTCCTCCTGATAGCAGGGGAAATCCCCGCCGGCTTTATACTGAAAAAGATCCTGATCGTCTCTCCTTTTGCAGTCTTTATCGGTATCTTCAATCCGCTCCTCGACCGGGCCCCGCTCCTGCATGTATTCGGCCTCCCGATCTCCGGCGGATGGATATCGTTCGCCTCGGTGATGACAAAGTTCCTGCTAACGATAAGTTCGGGACTGCTCCTGATAGCAACAACCTCGTTCCCGGGCGTTTGCCATGCCCTCCGCAGACTCGGGCTGCCCGAGGTCTTCGTAGCACAGCTGATGTTCCTTTATCGCTACATCTTCGTACTGATGGAGGAGACGATGAAGATTGTCAGGGCCAGGGATATCCGCTCATTCGGGAACCGGGGCCGGGATATGAAGACATTTACCAACCTTGTCAGCATGATGTTTATCCGCACCATGGACCGCTCTGAGCGGATATATCAGGCCATGCTCTCCCGGGGCTTCAACGGCAATCTGGTATCTACAAGGAAATATGCGCTGTCCCCTCGTGATATTATTTTTGTCGTCATTGCCGTGTCGGCTTTTCTGCTCCTCAGGCATTATAATATTGCCATGATAATAGGGACACTGGCAACGCGGACCCACCGGCCATGAGCCATCATATCGTAGAATTCAGGGATGTGTATTTTCAGTATCCTGACGGGACTGAACCGCTCAGCGGTCTCTCCTTCAGGATCACTCACGGCGAATCGGTCGGGATTGTCGGGGCCAACGGTGCCGGAAAATCCACACTCCTGCTGCACATGAACGGCTGTCTGCTGCCCTCGAAGGGGACCATAGAAATAGGCGACCACCAGATGACCAAACAGACGCGCAGGGAGATAAGAAAAAAGGTCGGGATGGTATTCCAGAACCCTGATGACCAGCTTTTCATGCCGACGGTCTATGACGATGTGGCCTTCGGCCCCCTTAATCTGGGGCTCGCACCCGGCAGGGTGAAGGAGCGGGTTGAGACATCGCTCGGGAGAGTAGGAGGCCTGGCCCTGATGAACAAGCCGCCGCACCATCTTTCGGGCGGACAGAAGAGCGCAGTGGCCATAGCCACGGTCATCGCGATGCAGCCGGACATCCTGGTAATGGACGAGCCTGCCTCCAGCCTTGACCCGCGCTCGCGGCGCTCTCTTATCACCCTGCTGAATGATTTTGAGCATACCAAGATTATCGCCTCGCACGACCTCGACCTTATCCTGGATGTCTGCGAACGGTGCATAGTAATAAAAAACGGAAAAGTAATGGCCGACGGCCCTGCAGAAAAGATTCTGTCTGACAGGGCGCTGCTTGAAGAAAATCACCTGGAACTGCCGTTGTCCCTGCAGGGACGCACGAGCAGAAAAAAAGGAGGAAACATGAACGAAATGGAGAAACTGCACCACCTGCTTGAGCACTGGCTTGAACATAACCGGGAACATGCCACTACCTATGGCGAATGGGGGAATAAGGCTGCAGCTGCCGGCAAGCCTGAACTCGCCGCTATACTGAAGGAGATAACCCAAAGGACAGCAGATATGGATCTGCTCTTCCAGCGCGCTGCTGAGGCCTGCAAATAGGCCTGGACTCATGAAAGTCGTCAACAGGAAGACGCTATGGAAAGGACACTATCTGCGGAGTGTTCTTGTCGAATATATCGATGAAAGGGATCATGACCCATCGCCAGACCCAGGGTTCGACAAAGTGCAGAAGATCAGGGACTGGGAGACAATCGAGAGGGTCGGCTGCAGCGGGGTTGTCGTGATCGTGCCGTTCATGGACGATGGTACGGTTATTCTGATCAGACAGTACCGGCCCCCGGTTGACGGCTATGTCATAGAACTGCCTGCCGGGCTGATCGATATCGGGGAGACACCGGAGGCCTCTGCACGCCGCGAACTTATAGAGGAGACCGGGTATGAGGCCACGGATATGGATTTCCTGATCTCCGGACCCGCAGCGTCCGGGTCATCATCCGAGATACTTGATGTTTTCGTCGCCTCGGGGTTGTCCTTTATCGGCATAGGCAAACGGGACGAGGCCGAAAACATGGAGACTATCAGGGTGCCGATGGAAGCGCTTGATTCTGAGATCTCCCGGCTGGAGCAGGAAGGAAATTATATCGACCTGAAGATCCACGGCATGATCAGACTGGCGAAGGATTTTCTGAGGAAAAAATCAGCTCGAGATCTCTAATTTCTTCGCACCGGCAAGTCCGGTAATGTCGTTAATGATATCCTTCATCTTGACCCCGCCTTTGGCAGAGACCGTAAAAACATAGGTCTTCTCCCTTTCAGGGATCTTGACCTTGTAGTCCATTTTGATGATCTCAAATCCCCGTTCATTAAAAAGAGCCGTAATCGTCTGTTCATCGCCCTTCTCATCCGTGATCAAGGTGACGTATTTGTAGATCATCGTCGGGATCCGGGATTCAAACAGCCGCAGGACCCACAGGGAGAAAAAGGTTATCACGAAGCCCGCTATCCCGGCCATATACTGTCCTGCGCCGATCGCCAGCCCGATTGCAGAGACGATCCAGATGCAGGCAGCGGTCGTAAGGCCCTGGATCGAAACCCCGGTCTTGAGTATCACCCCTGCCCCCAGAAAGCCGACACCGGTCATCGCACCGGCAGCAAGACGCGTCGGATCGATGCGTGAGTACATGGGATTCGTCAGGCCCTGGCTGTAATAGCTCTCAGAGATCATCATGATCAGAACACACGCGACACAGACCAGGAGCTGCGTCCTGAACCCGGCCGGCCTGCCGTGCGTCTGCCGCTCAAACCCGATGATCCCGCCAAGCAGTGTCCCCAGGAGCAGCTTGAAGATTATTTCATAGGTTGGGATCATGCTGCATTATAACAAATGTGGCGGAATTGGGGATAACGGCTCAATCAGGCCGGCAGGAGTTCGCAGAAGTAAAACCTGTTCTCCCTGACAACAATCTCGCCTTTTTCGAAGCGTACCGGTTTTCTGAATAGAGGCCCGTCAAAGACAAAGGAGTGAAATTCGCCGTTTTCGCCGCAGGGATCGACGTGAAGGGGAAGGTCTGAGAGGAACTGCTCGTCATAGAGCCTGCCTGAAAATTCTCCGCCAAGCGCCTGCGAGTCAACACACGTGATAACAGCCCTGAACCCCTGTGCCATGAACGAACGGGCAAGTTCCCCGGTATCAAGCTTCCAGAGAGGAAAAACCGCTGTCATGCCGACTTCAGCAAGTTTTTTCTCGCGGTACTTCTTCAGGTCCTCGAGAAAGAGATCACCGAATGCAACGCCGGTCACTCCCTTTGCCTTATTTCTGACGAGGGCGTCCCTCATGGCTGCCTCGTAGTTTTCGTTCGATGATTTATCCGGTATGTACACCTTCTCAAGCGGAAGACCTATGGACTCTGCCTGCTGTTCAACAAGCGAGACCCTGACGCCGTGCATGCTGATCCTCTCGTATCCCTCGGTCACAGTGGTCAGCAGGCTCACTACATCATACCGGCCAGCCTGTCTGATCTCGTGAAGCGCACGGGCGCTGTCCTTTCCGCTCGACCATGCAAAAAGCACTTTTTCCTTCACAATCTCTCCTTTGCCATCATCAACGTTCATCATTGAGTCTGTCTCCCTAATTTAACAGATTCAAGATTGCTGCAACTCAAACTGTGCGAAGAAGCCCTCCGTGCACTTTGGGTTACTTTTCCCTGTCTCAGGATACAAACCAAAGTTAACTTCTTATATGGCTTGACGGGAAACCATACCGTTTTCTACCAGTACCTTCGCTTAGATAAGCCTGAACTTGATAACGGTGACGCTAGAGTCCGGGCCAATTTGTTTACGGTAATAACCGCTGTAAGTTTGGTATATGGCCTCGTCACTCTCAAATTTTTCATGCCCTTTTTTGTCTTCTTCCGTGAGTCTACCGAATACAGTTTCCTTTGTCCACAATATCTCTGCGCGGGCAAAGACCTCCCCATCATTAGTAGCGAGAGCGGCGATATCTCCCGGTTCCCAATGTTTATCCTGAGCATCATGTCTCCAGGTGATATCTCTCTCGCCGCTAAGTATCGAGGGCGGCAGCCGGTGAGCAAACTTCATTGTTTTTCCTTTTCTGACACCAAATTCCTCCGGTATCGGTATCAGGTAAGCTGGCGTCACAGATTCAATCCGCCCGTCGAGATGCCTGACAGTCGCCATATCGCATCCACGGCAAACATTTAGTATCTCCACTTCTTTTTTCTCCGAATCACATCCTGCCACCAAAGTCCGATAGGCTCTCTTAGTCATGTGCCCTCCTTATCAATATCCATACCTTCTTATTGTTTATAAGAAAAAAAACCTTTATTGTCAAGGGCTACTGACTGGCTATTATCTGAATAAGGTCGCTCTCACTGATGAGTCCTTTGAGTTAGGAGCGTTAGCCCCTGTTTCAGAACCTATAAGTCAAAAGCGTCTATCATGGCTAGCGAACGGGCAACAAAAGGGGACAGGCTACTTTATCAGAAAATTAGCCTGTCCCCTTTTCATAACCCAATGGATATCATCATAGCACGCAATGCAGAGACTTGTAGCTCCTGGATCTCACGCCATCCTTGGCTTTAAGCCACGCTCTGTAGCTCTTTACGGCAATATCTCGGAGTTGCTCCCATTCAAGGATGTAAAACCTGTTCTTCCCGTACTCGGTGGCCAGGACAAGTATGAACAGGAGGTGAGGTATGCGGGGAACTGTCTTGGAGCCAAGTATCTGTTTCTTTTCTAGCAGTATTCCGCAATATTAATCAATAGAAAAATATCGGGTATTTCGGTGACATTGCCAGGTGTCTCGCCGCTCTCTTCATTTTTCAGACTCCCGCCTGAACCCGATCGGCTTTTTCTTCGGCTCTTCCGGTTTCATAAGCTGTCTTATTGCATCAAAAACGACTTTGAACTGTGAGTCATATTTGTTTTCCATGCCGGCAAGTTTTCGGGCGAGGTCTTTATGGGTTGAAAGCATTTCCCTCAGCTTCACAAAAGTCCTCATAATGGCTATGTTGACCTGAATTGCCCGCCCGCTGTTCAGCACACCGGAAAGCATGGCCACACCCTGCTCCATAAAAACAAATACACTGGGGGCATGTTTGATGCGGGAACTTATCACAATTTGTGATAAGTTCATGATCTCATCGCGGGTCAGAGCAAACATAAAATCTTCAGGAAACCGGTCCAGATTCCTGCGCACAGCCTGATTTAATACACGAGTTTCAACCCCGTATAGTTCAGCCAAGTCCCTGTCGAGCATTACCTTGTGGCCCCGAATCAGATAGATTTTTCTTTCAATCAGCTCCACCGGAATAAGTTCTTTCATTTGCCCCCCTGATCCCATTAAGATGCGGCATCTGCTTAGTATGATACAATAACAATGCATTTTATGGACCATGAAAAAGAATATATAGAAGTCACCGTCGATAAGAGCCATATCATCACCATCGGTGAACGTCTGTATGCCGAAAGCATTGAATTTGTCCGCGAACTGGTCAATAACGCCTATGATGCAGATGCTACCCTTGTTGAACTCACCGTATCGGAAGACATAATCGAGATCAGAGATGACGGTGCGGGCATGGAGCGGGAGGGACTCAGGCAGTATTTCAACATCGGCTCCCAGCAGAAGCTTCAGACCTTCCGCTCGCCTGTCTATCACCGCGACAGAATCGGGCAATTCGGGATTGGGAAATTTGCGAGCCTTTCAGCCTGCGAACGGTTTGAGGTCCTGACAAAAAAGGGCGCTTTTACCGGAAGGGTTATTTTCGATAAAAAGGAATGGGAAAAGGCCGACAGTGCGTGGAACCTTCCGCTGGAGATACTGTCCCCTGACTTCAGGCAGGCTGACGGCACTACCGTAATCCTGACCGGGCTGAACAGACGGTTTGACCTTCGGGATATCGAATCGAGGATTATCGAGGGCACACCACTGAAGGCCCCTCATTTCAGAGTGAAGCTGAACGGTCATATAATCACCCCTCGCAGCCTTACCGGCCATAAGATCCCGTTTCTTGAGGGAACACCCTTTGGGCCGGTCCACGGCGAATTCATTATTCTTCCCCAGTCCATGGCATCGACAGCAGACCTCGGCATTGAAGTGAAGGTCAAACAGGTGACTGTCCGCAGGGAGCTCTTCGGAATGGAGACCTGGGGCAAGGTCATGGCGCGGGTCAGGGGCGAGGCAAACGCCGACTTTCTGCCGGTCACCAGCGACCGCACCGGATTTCTTAAAGATTCTCCCGAATATCAGGCCTTCCTTGCGGTAATGGACAAGACGGTCGAGGAGATAAAAAAGGTGCTTCACCGATTGAGTATGAAGAGCGAGGGCAGGGTTGTAAGCCGAGCGCTTAACGAAGCCCTGCAGCGCATCTACACAGCCCTTTACCGCAACCCTGAACTGTCCCCCTTTGGCTCCCTGCCGATTGCCGAAGAGGAGACCAAAGGCATTGGTGGTGCCGGCCTGCTGCAGGAAAATAAAGGTGAGCCATCGGAGAAGACCGTTGCACCGGCAACCGGTCCGGATGCTGAAAAACCCTTGCCAAAGAAGAGAAAGAAACTGCCGAAGGTAAAAAAGCTGACGCCTAATGCAGTTATCAAAAAGATGAAATTCGGACAGTATGGCGTCGCCTGCGTTGTGGACGGATTTGGGGAAGAGGGGCCGGAGGTCTTCACTGAGGAGACGACAATCTACATCAACAAAGATCACCCCCTTTACCAGAGAGAATCCGGCAAGGCAGATACACATATCCTCAACCTTGCCCGGCTTATCACCCAGGAGATCGCGCTGATGAAGGATTCTAAAAACCCGAGGCAGGCCTTTGAACGGCAAAGCAGACTGTTAAAAGACGCATTTATCGAACGGAGAAATCCTGAGGAGAACCCCAAAGACTAAGAAACAATAACCCGCAAAATCCTGGAATGTGTCCCTATTTTCTGGTTTCCCCCTTCGAAAATATCAGGACTGCGACCGAGGGCGCGCGTTAAGAATTTTGGGCTGTCTGAGAGCCGGTATTTCCGGGGCGAGTTCCCAAAATTCACCGCGGC
>JBARHQ010000236.1:0-1984 GCA_049799315.1 Thermodesulfovibrionales bacterium
CGAAATACTTGGTATGAAAACACCACGGAGTACAGAATAGATTATGATAGTTAAAAGTAAAAGAACACCAATGAAACTTCGTAAAGGAGTACAACATGGAAATTAGATATGCAGTCCATCCGGAGCATTTCAAGTCAATGGACACCGATACCGTCAGAAGGCAAATGCTGATCCAGGGTCTTTTTGAAAAGGGCTCATTGAAGATGCTTTACAGTCATGTGGACAGGATCATAGTCGGAGGTGTATGTCCCGTTGATAATGCAGTGCCGCTGGCAGTAACAAAAGCCCTTGGTACGGAATATTTTCTCGAAAGAAGAGAGATGGGCATTTTTAATGTCGGTTCATCAGGCATTGTGTTGGTTGACGGAAAGGAGTATATCCTTGAAAATAAAGATTGCCTTTATATCGGCATGGATTCAAGAGAAATATCATTCAAAAGCGCTGTAGTGGGTAGTCCGGCACGATTCTATTTTAACTGCGCCCCGGCACACGCGACCTATCCGACCGTGAAGCTCTTGAAAGAAGATGTTCAGAAGGTCAACCTCGGAACGCCTGACAAGCTAAATGTACGGACCATCAATCAGTTCATCCATCCCAGTGTAATGAAAAGCTGTCAGCTTGTAATGGGTATGACGGAACTTGCGCCGGGCAGTGTCTGGAATACTATGCCGACACATACACACGACAGGCGCATGGAGGTCTATTTCTACTTCGATCTGCCTGAAGATTCTGTGGTATTCCATTTCCTCGGGGAACCATCAGAAACACGTCATGTTGTTATGAGGAACGAAGAAGCTGTGATTTCGCCAAGCTGGTCTATTCATTCAGGGATGGCGACGTCCAATTATACATTCATATGGGGGATGGTCGGAGAAAATCAGACATTCACAGACATGGATGATGTGCCCATGTCAGCATTGAGATGATATCCCCAGGGAGGTAAGTATGATTCTCGATCAGTTCAACTTGGCTGGAAAAGTTGCAATAGTGACGGGTGCCAGAACCGGTCTGGGCCAGGGTATGGCAATCGGCCTCGCTGAAGCGGGCGCTGATATTGCCGGAGTCGACCTGAATGGCCTTGAGGAAACGAAGAATATCGTTGAAGCGAATGGGAGAAAGTTCCTGGGGATCGAAGCAGACCTGTCAGACACAAAAGTGATAAATGACATAGTTGATGGGACGATAAACGCATTTGGCAGGATCGATGTCCTTATTAATAATGCCGGGATTATACGAAGGGCTGACGCGATAGAGTTCAGTGAGAAGGACTGGGATGATGTCATAAGCGTGAATCTTAAGACCGTCTTCTTTTTATCACAGGCAGTTGCAAGACAGTATATCAAACAGGGAACAGGTGGAAAGATAATTAATATCGCGTCCATGCTTTCCTTTCAGGGAGGCATACGAGTGCCGTCCTATACGGCAAGCAAAAGCGGTGTAATGGGAATCACGAGACTCATGGCAAACGAGTGGGCAAAACACAATATCAATATCAATGCTATCGCACCGGGCTATATGGCGACAGACAATACGATATTGTTGCGTGAAGACCCAAAGAGAAGTGAAGATATCCTTGGAAGGATACCAGCCGGAAGGTGGGGTATGCCGGAGGACCTTAAGGGGATTGCTGTCTTCCTATCGTCGGAGGCATCTCAATATGTCAATGGATATACGATAGCTGTTGATGGAGGATGGCTTGCGCGATGACGATAAGGGGGATATAGCGTGAAAAAGGTCATCACTTTTGGAGAGATACTGCTCAGATTGAGCACGCCGGGATTCCTGCGATTCAGACAGGCGAGATCGTTCGATGCTATTTTCGGAGGTGGTGAATCGAATGTCTCTGTTTCTCTCGCTCAATTCGGCGTTCCTGCTGATTTCGTAACGCGCCTGCCGGAAAACGATCTTGGAGACGCCTGTATTGCCTATCTCAGGAGTTTTAATGTCGGAACGGACAAGATTGTAAGAGGAGGCAACCGTATCG
>JBARHQ010000237.1:0-3540 GCA_049799315.1 Thermodesulfovibrionales bacterium
CTGAAGAATAAGGTCGATGGGCGCAAGATCGGAAATGATCACGTCAAAGTCAAGATCAAGGCTTTGTTCAGCTACCTGCGTAGCGATCAGTATCTTCCGGCCTTCTCTTCTGCCCTCTTTTCCGAAAACTGACAATACCTCATTCTCGCGCTTTTGGCGCTGGTCAGCAGGAAACCGAGCATGAAAGAGAAACACCACAGTTCCGTCAGGCAATTTCTTGCCGACACGCCACCCTTCACGCTCCAACTGTGCCCCCTCTGGATAAAGTTGAAACAAGTCCTGCGCACGCTGCACTGTGTTTACAAGAACCAGTCCCATGCCACCTTGCGACAATTGTTCATCAAGCGCAGCCTTAATGACGGCCAGATCAGATGAGAGCTTCTGCAAGCCTATAGTCCGACGGCGTGCCGAATCGGCCTCGAAATGCATCTGACTCAATATTCCCTCAGTGAATATGCTAAGCCGTGGATAAGCAGCTTCAGATTCAGGCATTTCCGAGCCTACCACTACCGCCAGCTTGCGCCGGACGCCCGGCGGTAGTGTAGCCGACAGGAGAACGATCGATGAGCCCATAGATAAAAGCCAGCGGCAAAGATGGATCAAGAGCGTGCCGGTGTATTCGTCATAGGCGTGAATCTCGTCAAAAACAACCACGCGATTTGCCAGGCCCCATAGCCGCACAAAATTATGTCGCACCGGAAGAATAGTCATAAGTGCCTGATCCACCGTACCTACTCCATATTCAGATAGAAGCGCTCGCTTCTTGTGGGTGAACCATTCCCCGGCGCGAACCTGACCCGGCCCGTCAGGATTGTGAATAGACGATAGGCGCAACGTCTGAAAAGTATCATTCAGAAGCGTTGCGCCATGCAGAAGTTGCAGGTCAAGAGTGCGCTCAGGTTGCAAGGACTGCAAGAATTCTAGAGTTCTTTCGAACATTGCATTCCCCGTAGCCTTGGTCGGCAGGGCCACGTACAAGCCTCGATGCCCAAAACGCCTCTGCAGTTCCAAATGTGCATAGAATGCCGCCTCCGTCTTGCCCTCGCCCATTGGGGCTTCTACCAAGATGATGCAGGGCGCAGGCACATCATGCACAGACTCTGCGACAGCCCGTTGCAGGGGTCGCGGTGAAAGTTTACTGAAGACATCGCTAAAAGACCGTTCTGAGACCGAAAGCGGCTTTCGTGCCTGCCAGCCGATGGCGTCCAAGGCCCGTTCAGCTTGCGCCTGTCGACCTGTCCACCACGCCGGTAAATCGCCGCAATCAGCAGGCGTTCCGAAGGTAAACCACGCCGTGTTGGAACCGATCCAGTCGGCAAAACTTGTCAGGCCGGAAAGAAGCATAAAGTCCGGGCCGGATAGTGTGGTCTTTGAGGGTGCCGACAACGGATGAAATACATCACGCACTGCTTCGAATAACTTTCGACGCACATTAATCCATCCTTGATCCATCACTCTTCGATCGCCGGACAGGTGCGCAATAATGCTTGGATTGGCGCGCTCTCCGTGGTGACACCCGACAGCATCTGCTGCCAAATTCGCCAAGTCAAAAGACCATTTAAGGTCTTGCAATAATTCTGCGAGCACGACTTGACTCACGTAGGCATGGTTGACAGATGTGTCAACACCAGGGGGAATCCGTAAGCCACTGGAAGGCAGCAGTTTCTTAGCCCCTTCCCATTTCACCTGGAACCCCGCACATGCCTTGCCCAAATCGTGGCAGGCGATGATAAGAAGCAGCCACGGTCTGGCAGCATCCCACGGAAGCGCAAGCACTTCTGCCATGCGCTGCCGTGTGGCCTCCGGCTCCCGCTGCAGAATAGCATCCGCACTGGCAGCCACATCCAGCATATGGAGAACAAGAGGGTGCCACCTCGTATCACATGAGTTTGGACATGTTTTCGCCAATTTGCATGTCTTCGCCCAAAGGTTTGAAAGTTCTCCTATTTTCATAGCAGCCATTCCGCTGCCACATCCAAACAATGATACGGCAGGAGATGATACCTCGTCCCGTCTTCTTCAGCCTTGCCCCAGTAATTGAAATAGGATGAGCTCATAATCTATTAAACCGTTCCCGCAGGAAATGCACGCGCCCGTCTTCACTTACATGTGCAATCGGTTCATTGGATTTCACGAGAAAGATCCCCCCTTTTTCATTACCTTGCCCCATAATACCACAGCATCCCGGGCGCAGCAAGCAGCGCCCCTCCGAAATCATCCTACAACAACACCTGGGTCATTCCGTGTCCTACGTCCTATGCTTCCTTTTCTCTCCGAAACCCGATTTTTCTCTTCTTCGTCTCCGGCGGCTGCATCATTTCACGAATAGCATCAAAAACAGTCCTGAACTGATAGTCATATTTCTTTTCCATCTCTTCAATCTTCTTCAGCAAATCCTTATGGGTCAAAAGCAATTCTCTGATTCTCGTGAATGTTCTCATGATTTGAATGTTCACCTCTATTGCTCTTTCGCTATTCAGGACACTGGACAACATGGCGACTCCATTCTCCGTAAAAGCATACGGGAAATATTTGATATTGTGTCCTTTCTTCAAGGTCACAAATTGTGACCTTGAAAGTTCATCAGCTTCGACCTGATTCAATTGAAAATAAGTCCTTTTCTTCCCTTGTTGCGTTGCAGCAGAAAGAAACACCCAAAACATTCATAAAAAAGAGGGCCCCTCGTGCCCTCTTTTTTTGAATGCTGAATAAGCTTATCTGCCTTTAATTCCCGGTCCCATATGCCCCGGCAAGATATTCGATGATCACCTTTGCGTCATCGTCGCTGATAGGGCCGCCGAAGGTCTTGATCATCTTGTTCACGGTGCCTGTCCACTGGGCCTTGCTGAACTTCGGCTGCATGGTGATGTAGTCAAGGCTGTGGCAGAGGTTGCAGTATTTCTCAGTCGTGTCTTTTCCGGCCCCTGAACTGAGTTCTGTCTTCACATCCGGCAGGTCAATCGATTTGACTCCGTCGACTGAAGCGGCAAGCGTCATGCCTGCGGTCATAACAAGAATAAACCCTGTAAGCAGTATCTGTTTCATCCATATCCTCCTATCTGACCGTAACAGCAACCTTCTCGACCCTGTTCAGCAGGTATCCTGAAGGGTTCCAGAGTTTCTCAAATGGCTGCGATTCACCGATCGCGTTCGTTGCCTTAGCCATGATCGTGTAACTGCCGGACTTTGAAGGCCTCCACGGATAGAACCACTGGATCCAGGAGTACCGGCCTTTGTCCTCGCCAAGCCGGGCCTGCCCCCAGGTCTTCCCACCGTCTGTCGATACAATCACGTCCTTGATGCTGTGGCCACCTGAAAAAGCTATGCCCATGATCTCGGCCTGCTTGTTTCTTACCAGCGCCCCATTGTCCGCCGGGCTGATTATAAACGATCTCGTCGTCATCTTTGTGATAGGCACTGTCTTCTTCGGTGCAGTGCCCGGGGCAATGCATCCGCAATCGTTGTCAGGTATCCGGTAGGCCGGCTTCATCCAGAACTCCTCAAAGATCTTTGTCGTCACCGTTATATCGCTCAGGGACT
>JBARHQ010000238.1:0-2810 GCA_049799315.1 Thermodesulfovibrionales bacterium
GGTCTTACTTACAGCGTGGCCCACAAAGGGGCCAGATTTATTGGCCTCGATGAATATTCCGACAAGAAAGCCGTAATCGTGCGGGGATATATAAACCAGCCCTGGCTCGACCGTGAACTCGGGAGGGATGAGCAGTCTTTCATATTCGTTTTCTGCCATACTCCGGCATATCAGGTGGGGAATTATCATGAATCGCCTTTCCCTAATCTCTATTCACATCCGAATGAACGGGAGACTCTTTGGAAGGGTTTTAAAAAGGCAGGTGTGAGCGCCTATTTCTGCGGACATATACATTTCTATTGCCGTGGCACAATTGACGGCATACCACAGATCGTAATCGGGAATGGTGGGGCAGATACGGTAGTTTTTGATGCACGGATGGTGGATAAAGCGGTGAAGATGGAATATCCCAAAGTTCCCTATATGAACGCAGCCGATATACACACTGGATATGTGGTCATAACTGTTGATGAAAGTACCGGCTCAGCCGTGGGGACCCAGAAGGTAATGGATCCCGAAACAGGAAAATGGCGAATCGGGGATACTTTTCTCCTGAAAGCTGCTAAACAACTAACCCCTGCAGGGACATCCTCTATTTCTCCTGTCAAATGAATATGAGCAGGCTTAGGGGAATGCTCTTTCGATATTTACATTTGCGACTATACTCCTGACCAGCCGTTGTGAGATGGTCAAGTTCTTTCAGACAACCTCCTACGGGTTTTAAGTGGTTCGCCGCTTAGGTTCATACCGCAACCTTTATCCTTGCCAGGGTGCTCCAATAAACCTCATCCGGGGTCATGTCGTGGAGACCTTGATGGGGCCGCCGTATGTTGTATCGATCAAAGAACTTTGTGAGTTCCCTTCGTGCGTGGCCAATTGATTCATATGCTTTTAAGTATACCTCCTGATATTTGACGGTTTTCCAGAGACGCTCGATAAATACATTGTCCCTCCAGCGTCCCTGTCCGTCCATGCTGATCCTGATACCGTGGTTTGTAAGAATGTCTGTAAACTCCAAAGACGTGAACTGGCTTCCCTGGTCGGTGTTGAATATGCCAGGTGTTCCATGTTTCTGCAGTGCTTCTTCAAGAGCTTCTACACAGAATGACGTGTCTAATGTGTTCGATAATCTGAAGGATAATACTCTTCTACTTGCCCAGTCCATAACAGCGACAAGATAGCAGAATCCTCTTGCCATAGGGATGTAGGTAATATCGGAGCACCATACGGTATTGGCCTCGGTAATGTCGGGTCCCTTAAGCAGATAGGGATAGATCGTATGTCCCGGATGGGGTTTGGAGAGACGGGGCTTTTTGTAGAGAGCTTCTATGCCCATCTTCCTCATGAGGGTCCTGACGTGAATTCTGCCTACTTTGTGGCCTCTCATTCTCAGTGCGCCTTTCATGCCTCTGGAACCTAGGTAGGGTTCTTCGAGATGGATCTCATCGATGAGGCGCATAAGTTCCCTTTCCTTATCGCTTACCGGGACAGACACATAGTAGAGATTCGACCGGGAAAGCTGCAATATATGACACTGTCTCGTTATGGGCAATTGATGTTCTTTATCAATCATTTCTTTGCGCTCGGCTCGCCTATGCGCCCGAGCGCGACCGATAAAAAATCGTTTTCCATGGCAAGTTGTCCGATCTTGGCGTGGAGCTCTTTAATGTCCGGTTCTTTGGAAGGTTTTCCTGTATCGAAAACCTCCGGGGCCTTTTCCAGAAGAACCTTCTTCCACTCTGCGATCTGGTTTGGATGAACCTGAAAGCGTTCTGATAACTCCACTAATGTTTGTTCCCCTTTGATTGCTTCCAGCGCCACTTTTGCCTTAAATGTTGCTCCGTGATTCCTTCTTGGTCGTTTTGTCATTTCACTGCTCCTTTCTATATTTTTTAGTATAGAGCAGCGTAACCACTTATGTCACTGTCTGAATTTATCGTACCATTTCTTTGTTCCTCAACCTGATCAATCCGCTTAAGTTGACCGGATAAGAATATGACACAAAATGGCCTTGCATTTTTCTGGTGATTGTACAATACTTCAATTCATTGTAAGTATGGGTAAAAGGATATGCCATGAGACGACTTGTGATGATTCTCTTTATTCTCATTATAGCCATTACCGCCCTCGCTTGTCACAAAGAGACTGAGCAGGACAAAGTTAAGAAGGTCATCATTGACATCCAGACGGCGGCCGAAGAGAAGGATGTTAAGAAGATCATGAACAACCTCGCCAAAACCTACGGTGATCCTCAAGGATTCAACTACGAAACTATCAAAGGTCCGCTATTCGGCTATTTTTTTCAATACCCGAAGATATCGGTCTATATCAACCATGTAGAGATATCAATTGAGAACACATCGGCCAAGGCCGTATTTCGGACTGTCCTTACCAGCGCAAACAAGACCGGCTCCGCGGCTGACCTGGTCCCACAGTCGCTCGGCATGTATGATTTCGATGTATCGCTGAAGAAGGAATCGAATAGCTGGAAAGTTACCTCAGCCCGATGGACACATGTGGAAATGATGAACACGGGGGAGACCGAAGATTCATAAGACGACAAGAGGAGGAGGACAATTGTTTGTTCCTCCTCCCCGGTTATTTGACAAGAAAACTAAAAAAATGATAAATGACAATAGTTGAGCGCTGTCTCATGACAAGCATGTTATTCTGTCAGAAAGACAAATATAAAAAACGGGAGATTCTATGAAATCAGCATTGGTCGGAATACTGGCAATTCTATTTGTTGCAACGCAGGTCTTTGCAGCAGAGAATAAGTTACTGAAAACTGATAAAGATAAGACCAGTTA
>JBARHQ010000239.1:0-1695 GCA_049799315.1 Thermodesulfovibrionales bacterium
ACTATCCGTGTGAAATGCCCGTTTGCCGTCCATGGGCAGGTAGTTCTCTCGCCTGTGTAATAGAGCATTAAGAGGCGCCCTCTGAGTGCAAGAGATGCTAATCCTGTGTACATATGCTACTCAATCACCGGGTTGTCTACCGTAAACCAGTCGCAGGCCAAGCCATTATCCCCCTTGTCGACGGATACTGTCAGGATGTCTATACCGGAAACGTTGAAGCTGAGAGCCTGAGGATTCGAATGTACCATTTTGCCGGAGAAAAGAGGTTCCCCGTCTGCAAGTATTTTCAACCCGACCTCACCGCCGCGTTCACCGCATCCTCGTTCGATTTCGCGTATATTGCTGAACCGAAATAACGCCCCTAATTTGCTATAATTTCCGGCCAGTCTGAAGGTCACTTTTGTAGGTCTGTTTTCGCCCGGAGTAAACTCCAAAAGGCTGTTTTGACAGCCTATTGATGCAGGAAAGTCATCAATCTCTTTAGTTTCAATCAGTCCGCAGAGATGATTTATCCGAAACTTCTCTCTGTGTTCAGGATAAATATTGACAAATGTCTTCTCTAACGACTCCATATCAGCCCTGCTGATGGGTGCCATTCGCCGATAAATGTAAGCCATCACTTGGTTATCCAGAAGAAAAGAATCATCAAGCCGCTCGAAGGACTTACCGATGCCGCGATGCTGCTCAATATCCGACAGCGGCAGGGCAATGACCCTCTGGCCTTCAGTCCTCAGATGTCTCTGTAATGGTGTCGCGGTCACGACATAATCCGCAGAGAGAAGATGCGACGGGAATCCGTCTCGTTTGTCAACATGACTCCCGACTGGCATTTTCTGATGAAAATTATCATGCCCCGGATGCAACGCAGCTGCATTGCGGAGAATATCATCACTCAGGACCAAAGAACTGGCCAAAACATAAATACTGTCCCGGTTCGGTGTTGTTAGCCCATCCAGTTTGTTGACAAGACGGTCCAGCTCTGACAGATCGTGTCTGATCAGGGGGTAGTGCCTGGCAGAAGAAAATAATGAAGGGAGAAAGGCTGCCTTATCGGCCGTCCTCGGAATAAATACCAGAGAAAAATTGACAAGGACAAGTATCAGATAGAATGCAGTGAGCAGAAGTCTGATTGCACGATTTGATATGCTACTTACAAGCGCCAGCCCCCCTATCGCCGCAAAAAAAGCTATATAGGTGCATATGAGATACCAATGATGATCGCTGAAATCCTGAGTCCTGCTGAAGAGTATGAAAATAATAACCAGTTGAACAAAAAGAAAGACAGAAAAAGATCGCATCTGCCGAGAACGCCGCAAGGAGAAGACGGCGCCGACCGCTGCAAACAAAAGAGAAAAGGGCCCCATATGCAGATACATTTTCTTCAGGCTGATCACAATCTGTGATAGCGAGTCGCTGCTTCTGAATGCAGAGTAGATGTCAGAATAATTCGTTGTCGCCATCCGCTTCAATATCGGGGATGCAACGGTGATGAATACCACAAGTGCTGCAAGGGAGACAACGAAGACGAATTTCAACAGTCTGACAAAATGAGGCCTGATGAAATAAGGCGGACGGATAATCCTGATAACTTCAGTTATTATTGCTGCAACGATGAAGGCAACTGCCCAATAGGCGTACCACCTCCTGATAAGTATCATAAACGCAAGAAGGACCCCGATTGTAATTAATGTGCCT
>JBARHQ010000240.1:0-1978 GCA_049799315.1 Thermodesulfovibrionales bacterium
ATCTCATTTCTCTTCTTCATTGTCTTCTCCATCACGTCGATCAGTCCCTGGCTTGATGGCCTTTTAGGGGATTTATCAATTCTCCCATTTCTTTCCATCCCGGTCATAATATCACAGAGTCCTCCCCCCCGATCAATCTGCAATCTGCCGCGCATCCAGGTTCTCCTTGTACCAGTTTACCGTACGTTCCAACCCTTTTTCCAAAGAAGTTGTCGGTTTCCACCTTATAGCATCATAAGTTGTTGCCGTGTTAGCTACCCGCACCTGTTCCATCGGTCTATCAGCTAAAGCACCAAATAATGGCTTAACAGGGGAATCAATGTATTCTGCTATATGCTCTACTACAGTTCGAATTGCCACAAGATTTCCAGAACCTAAGTCTATTGTGCAGCCATTCACCTTTGGTGAATGAGCCATTGCAATTAGACCGTCAACTACATCTTCCACATATATCCAGTCAACTTCCCTTTTTCCGCTACTTAATTTCGGGGCTTCTTCCCGTAAAAGAGACAGAGTCACATAAGGCACAAGCTTGCTCAAATCGTTCTGCCCGGGGCCATAAACCATAAAAAGCCGCGCGATTACTACCGGCGTCTTATACAGGGCATAAAACATCCTGGCATACATACTGGCCGCCCACTTGGCTGCGGCATAGGGAGAACAGGGGACCATTTCATTATCATTTAATCCAGGCTCTTCCAAAGAACCCGCCAATACAATCCGCCGGCAACCGGTTTCAGTAGCGACCGTCAAAATATTCACAGCAGCGCACAGATTACTATTAAACATGGGAAGGACGAGGTCCAAATGCCTTGCACCGGCTACATGGCTTGCCAGATGGAATATAATATCAGGTTTGACCGCAGAGATAATTTTTCTGACAACCTCAATATCTGAAAGATCGCCCTGCCACCAATGCAGGCACGGATCATCACTGGTGTATGTTTTTCTGGATACCGCGTGGACTTCTGCGCCACTCTTATGAAGACTGCGGCATAAATGAGAACCGATAAACCCGCTAGCTCCGGTAACGAGTATTCTCTGGTCTGATAATTTCAGGGAGTTGGTCATCGGACAGTCCTGAAAGTGTAACACATCTTTTTCATTGCGGGCTCTCGGTAAGCAGATCGTGCCTGGCCAGGATATCTGATACCTCTTTAAGTATGGCGAAATCAATACCGGATCTATCGGAGATATCCAGCAGGGTATTGCTCCCGTCAGACAGGTTCAGGACACAGAGCATGGCCAGCTCCCTTGCCTTTGCATCCGTCTTCGAATCGGTTTTTCCGCCGATAGTCTGATATAATCCCCTTCTGCCAAGCTGCGGCTCGCATTTGGGGTTATTACTCCTGTATCTTTTGTTGCTCTCCAGAACATCCAGTACCGAGAAATACTGCGTCAATGACTCTTCGAGAAATTCCGGACCAACAAAATCGAGGTTGTCGGCCGAGGTGTGATATTCAGGATAGCGGCCGTGGGGCGTCCGCATGAGACAGCCTACCGGAAGATCAATTCCCGGGGAACAGTACTGCCGCTCATCATAGCCAAAGGGGATAAACTCCTGAATTTCATAATCCCGTCCCGAAGTCTTGAGAACATGGGTGACCGCTCTATCGATCTCTGCGTTCCCCTGACGGCTTTTCTTATACGTGAACTTGCCCGGGTCTCCGAGGCATGCGGCCACCAGGCCGTGTTTGATCAAGGACAACTTTTTTTCATTCAGGGAGAGCCACGTAATAGATCCGATCGTGCCGGGGATGAAGAGGAACCGGTATGAATATCGGTGAGGCAGTTCTGCTACCCGCTTCGCGAGATAAACAGCCAGAACAATGCCCGAGAGGTTGTCGTTGCACAAAGAGGGATGACAGATATGCGTTGATATTAATATCTCCTGTGGGCTACTGCCCTGTAAGAAATATTCTCCATAGGTGAGATGTCCGCGCTCGAGCGACGAATCAATGACAACTTCGTAGTCACC
>JBARHQ010000241.1:0-3860 GCA_049799315.1 Thermodesulfovibrionales bacterium
GCTCGGGATCCAAATAGCGGGGCAGCAGAGCATCGCTTTCCTGGCCATGCACCCAGAAGAATGGTAACTTTGTCCCGTTTGGTCTAATAGGAACTAATGAAGAAAATTGTCCTGACCAGCCTTCTGCGGTAAGCCGTTCGGCCAATTGCCCGACTGTCGGGGACTGGAAGAGGGCCATAACCGGTAGTTTATTACCTGTGACCTTATTGACCTCTGCCATCAAGCGTACAGCCAGGAGTGAATGCCCTCCCAAATCAAAAAAATTGTCTGTTATCCCGACTGGCTGAATGCCCAGCACCCTCTCCCAGGCCTCGACCACCTGGAATTCCAGGGGGGTTCGAGGAGCTATAAAGCTTGGTCCTGGAACTTGAACGGAGTGATCCGGTTTTGGTAAAGCCTTCCGGTCCACCTTGCCATTCGGTGTCAAGGGCAATGAATTTAGTACGACAAAAGCAAAAGGTATCATGTAATCTGGAAGCTTCTCTTTCAGGAAGTTCCTAAGATCACTGGCAATAATTTTCTCCTGATTGGGCACGATATAAGCTACAAGCCCCTAGTCGCCCCGGTGGTTCTCTCTGTCTATTGCCACTGTCTCGCGTACGGAGGGGTGCAGTCCGAGTACTGCTTCGACCTCCCCAATCTCAATCCGGAAGCCACGAATCTTCACCTGATTGTCGATCCTTCCCAGAAACTCCATGGTGCCATCAGGAAGGTAACGGGCCAAGTCGCCGGTCTTGTATAGCCGTTCTCCCTTCTCCTTACTGAAAGGATTCGGAATAAATTTTTCCGCAGTTAACTCCTGACGGTTCAAATAACCTCTTGCCAGACCTGCTCCGCCAATACAAAGTTCACCCGCTATACCTATTGGGACCGGATTAAGTCTTTTATCCAGGATATAACACTGTTTATTGGAGATAGGTTTTCCAATGCTCACTTTCCCCTTGCCGCATCTTGAACTTAAAGCATCTACTGTTATTTCAGTGGGCCCATAGTTGTTGTAAAGGGCATAGCCTTTTTGAAGGATCCGTTCTTTTAAGAGTTCATCCAGAGCTTCACTCCCGCAGATCACAATATTGAGACTTTCTATTTTATCCGTGTCAGCTAAGAATTCCCTTAATGTGATTGGAACAAACTGTGCAATATTTATCCTGTTCTCTTTGATAAAGGTCAGGAATTTGTCTTTGTCTAATATTTCCTCTTTTTCCGGGATGAAAAGAGATGCCCCGCTTGTGAGGGTTGCGAAAATTTCTTCCACTGCTACATCAAAAGAAAAAATGGTATTTTGAATAACATTCTTGTTTATTGATAGATCATATTTTTTATTAAACCATTCAGATAGGTTTACTACGCGAGCGTGCTCCAGCATCACTCCCTTGGGAATTCCAGTGCTTCCGGATGTGTAAATAACGCAGGCAAGATCATCCGGGGAACCCGTCGGATCCAGGTCAGAGGCATCTTCTTTCATAAAACTGTCTCTGTCCAATACTATGCGTTTCCCATCGTACGCAAGCCTGTTTATAAGATTTTCCTGAGTAAGCAGAACCGGTGCATCAGAGTCCTGCAACATATATTCGATCCTGCTGTCAGGATAGTCAGGGTCTATCGGCAGATACGCGCCACCAGCCTTTAAAATGCCGAGTATCCCTGAAATCATCTCGATTGAGCGATGTACCATAATACCGACGATGACATCAGATCTTACACCGGCTGACCTTAAGCCTCTTGCTAATTGATTGGCACGTTCGTTTAATTCCCTGTAGGTTATCTTTTTATCTTTAAAGACAACGGCAACATTTTCTGGCACCCTCTTCACCTGTTCCTCAAAGAGCTCATAGATGCATTTGTCTTGCCGATATTCTGTTGCGGTTTCATTCCACTCTACCAGCATCCGGCGCCGTTCATTATCAGTCAACAGAGGCAGCTCAGATAATCTCTGACCAGGGTTTGACGCGATTCCCTCCAGTATCCTCTCATAATGGATTGCCATCCGCCGGATAGTGGACCTATCAAACAGGTCCGTGTTGTATACGAAGGCACCTCTCAGCCCTTTTCCCGTTTCTCCAAGGTGGACCTCAAGATCAAATGGAGTCCTCGTGCTTTCGATCTCAATCGGGCTCAGAGTCAGACCGGACAGCGCCAGGGCGGAATGAGGTACATTTTGCAGGGAGAACATCACCTGAAACAGCGGATTACGGCCCAGGTTCCGCTCAGGCTGCAGCTGCTCTACTAATTTCTCAAAAGGCACATCCTGGTGGGTATAGGCATCGAGTGTTGCCTTTCTTACCTGCTTCAGCAATTCTGTGAAGACAGGGTCCCCTGACGTATTGGTTCGCATCACCTGGGTGTTTACAAAAAATCCGATCAATCCCTCAATCTCCGCATAATTACGGTTGGCAATGGGAGTGCCGACAACTATGTCATCCTGTCCTGTGTACCGATGCAGAAGGCACTGAAAGGCTGTAAGGAGTGTCATAAAGAGGGTTACTCCCTCCTTACGGCTAAGGCCCCGGAGCGCTTCTGCCAAACGCTCCGGGAATTCAACGCAGTGCGTGGCGCCGCAAAAGGTTTGCCTCCAGGGACGGGGGCGGTCAGCAGGAAGTTCAAGTGGAGAGATGCCGGTGAGCTGCTCCTTCCAAAACATGAGCTGCTCCTCCAGTCTTTTTCCCTGCAGCCACTGACGCTGCCAGATTGAGAAATCGACATACTGGACAGACAGTTCAGGAAGCGGCGATGGAATACCGTTTAAAAAGGCCTTGTATAACGCTGATAGTTCTGTATAGAGAATCCCCATGGACCATGCATCAGAGACGATATGGTGCACGGTCAAAAGCAATACGTGCTCCTGTGGATCCAGTCGCAGGAGGGTTGCCCGCAATAAGGGACCCTTCGTAAGGTCAAAGTAGCATAAGGCCTCCTCACTTGCGAGTCTATGCGCTTTTGTTCCTCTCTGCTCGTAAGGCATCGCGCTTAGATCTGTCCGCGACAGCGTGAAGGCCTTCGCCGGTGCGATCTTTTGGACAGGGCGATCATCTTCAGTGACAAACGTGGTACGCAACGCTTCATGACGCCTCAGGATCTCTCCAAGGCTCTCTTCAAGTGCCTTTATGTTTATATCACCATTCAAGCGCAGGACAAGCGGGATATTGTATGCTGAGCTGTCCGGTTCCAATTGATCTAAGAACCATAGTCGTTCCTGGGCAAAAGAAAGCGGCAATCCCCCTTCTCGTGAAACAGTTATCATCGGCAATACAGGCTGCTGTTTATTTGCGATGAGGGCGGTGCTGACAGCTTCAGCCATTCCTGCAACAGTCGGACTCTCAAAGAGGCGCCGCAGCGGAAGCTCTATTTTAAACGCATTCCTCAGGCGTGATATGACCTGGGTCGCCAGCAGGGAATGCCCGCCCAGTTCAAAGAAGTTGTCGAGAACGCCGACCTCGTTCAATCCGAGAACGTCACACCATATGCCAGCAAGAGTTTCTTCGAGTGGGGTACGTGGGAAAATAAAAGACTCTTCCAGATCCGCCCGCCCTGATTCGGGAGCCGGAAGGGCCCTCTGATCTACTTTGCCGTTTGGCGTCAACGGCAGTGTATCCAGTATGATAAAAGCGGAAGGCACCATGTATTCTGGGAGCTTCTCCTTTAAGATGTTTCGCAGTTTCTTCGTCGAGATTATTGACCCCCGATGGACGGTCACATAGGCCACCAGACGCATACTTCCGGCATGATCCTCCCGCTCTATGACCACAGTCTCCTGTATGGCGGGATGTTGACCGAGCACTGCTTCAATCTCCCCGAGTTCAATACGAATGCCACGGATTTTCACCTGATGGTCGATGCGCCCAAAGAACTCTATGTTACCA
>JBARHQ010000242.1:0-11861 GCA_049799315.1 Thermodesulfovibrionales bacterium
GGCGCAAAAAGGAATAGATGAACCTAAAGGATAAAAGAGTGACGGTCGTCGGGCTTGCCCGGAGCGGGGTTGGCGCTGCCAACCTTCTCGCAGCAATGGGCGCCCGGGTGACGGTCACTGACATGAAGACAGAGGCGGCATTACAGGATGCGGTCAGGAGACTCTCTCCCGCAGTGCAGTGTGCGCTCGGAGGACATCCCGAGGAGCTGTTTTCCTCTGCTGACATGCTTGTTATAAGCCCCGGGGTCCCGGAGATCAGGCAGATCGCCGCGGCGCGCGCAAAGGGGATCCCGGTCGTCGGGGAGCTCGAACTTGCCTGGCAGGTGCTGCAAATGGCCAGGGACCAGGGACTGGGGACCGGCAGGCAGACTGCAACAGCAGAACAGGGGAAAATACCCTTTATTGCGATCACCGGCAGCAACGGGAAGTCGACGACCACAACACTGGTTGATCTGATGCTGCGCAGACAGGGACATGCAACAGTGCTTGGCGGCAATATCGGCAACGCGCTGTCCGAAGAATTCTTGAAAATTATTCAGACCGGGGCCGGGATGCCGGATGCGGTGGTGGCTGAAGTCTCAAGTTTTCAGCTTGAGTCGATCGATACCTTCAGACCGCATATCAGTGCGATACTGAATATCACACCCGACCATATGGACCGGTATGTGTCACGGGAAGATTACAGCCGGGCAAAGGCAAGAATATATATGAACCAGTCGGTCGGGGACTATCTGGTCCTGAATGCCGATGACCCTGAAACAATGCGACTGTATGACTCCGAACCGTGCCTGGCAAAGGGCGAGGGGGCCTCGGTATTTTTCTTCAGCAGGCGACAGATGGTCAGCGGTGTCTATGCAAAGGACGGCATGGTATATGAGACGATAAAGACCGGGACAGCCCTTCCTCTGATAGCGGTGGATGAAATTGCAATGCACGGAGTCCATAACCTGGAGAATGCCATGGCTGCTTCGGCCATGGCATTTCTTGCGGGCTGCGGTCCTGAACACGTGGCCGCAGTGCTTAAAGAATTTACCGGCCTCGAACACCGTCTGGAGTTTGTGCGGGAACTCGCCGGTGTCCGTTACATCAATGACTCGAAGGGTACGAACGCGGATGCGGTCCTGAAATCACTGGAAGGGTTTGAGCAGCCGGTCGTCCTGATCGCCGGCGGACGCGACAAGTCAGGAGATTTTACGGTCCTCAGGGAGATCGTCAGCCGGAAGGCGAAGGCGGTCATCCTTATCGGCGAGGCGGCAGAGAAGCTCGGCAGTGCCCTGCATGATACCGTCCGGCTGGTCCGGGCTGTCAGCCTGGCAGAGGCGGTCCGGACAGCACGCGGGATTGCAGGGGCCGGAGATGTTGTCCTGCTCTCCCCTGCCTGCGCGAGTTTCGATATGTTCAGGGACTTTGAGGACAGGGGCAGGCAGTTCAAACAGCAGGTCATGGAGTTGAAGCCCTGATGACTGCTCATACACATACCTTAAAGGCGCCTGCCATCAGGACCTATGATAAAGGCCTTCTGGCTGCCATGCTGCTGCTCATTGCCTTTGGTTCGCTGATGATCTACAGTTCGACCTCGGTCATTACCCCGGTGCTTGCCCGGCGGAATATCAGTGAGTTTTATTATTTCAAGCGGCATATGTTTACGATGGCCCTCGGGTTTCTGGTGCTCTTCTTCACCTACCGGATCAAACCTGCTTTTCTGAAGAGGGCTGCTGTCCCCCTGCTGGCCTGCTCCTTTGTCCTCCTCCTCATGGTCTTTCTTCCTTACATCGGGGTGACCGCAGGCGGCGCGCGCCGGTGGATAAGACTCTGGCCCACGACGTTCCAGCCTTCCGAACTGGTGAAGCTCTCGATGGTCATATTCCTGGCGCGGTATCTCTCGATGCCTGACTACAACCCGGAGAGTTTTTCTTCGTTTATCAGGCCGCTCATTGTCATGGCCTCCTTCCAGGTCGTGTTTCTGAAGCAGCCTGACTTCGGGTCGACCATGAGCCTTGCCTTCCTGACCTTTGCCATGCTCTTTATCTCCGGGATGCGGATGCGTTACATAGCCTCGGTGCTGGTGCTTGCTATTCCGGTTGTCGTTAAACTCGTGATGGAACCGTACCGCCTCAGGAGAATAACGTCGTTCCTCGATCCCTGGAAAGATCCTCTGGGGAGTGGGTTCCAGCTGTCCCAGTCTTTTATCGCCCTCGGGAGTGGCGGGGTCTCCGGCCTCGGACTGGGGGAGTCGAAACAGAAACTGGCCTTTCTCCCGGCGTCCCATACTGACTTCATATTCTGCCTGGTTGGCGAAGAACTCGGACTGGTGGGGGCCTCGGTCCTGATTTCGCTTTTTGTCTTTCTGTTTGCCCGCGGCATCTCGATCTCGAACAGGTCACAGGATAAATTCGTCTGCTATCTTTCATATGGCCTGACCCTGATGATATCACTGCAGGCGCTGATCAATTTTGCCGTGGTGACCGGGCTTGTTCCGACAAAGGGGCTGCCTCTTCCCTTCCTCAGTTATGGCGGTTCAGCGCTTCTGGCGAATATGGCGGCAATCGGTCTTCTCCTGAGGATCTCGCGGGGCGACGAAGTGTTGCCTGAGGACGGGAACAGGGCCGCGAAAGTCAGACGGGTCGCACGGAGAAACATATATGGCGGCAAAGGGATGGAGGCGTGAAGGTGATCATTGCAGGTGGCGGCACCGGCGGACATCTCTTCCCCGGACTGGCGATAGCCGAAGAATTTAAAAGAAGAGACAGTAATGCCGAGATTGTCTTCGTCGGCACTGAGCATGGGATTGAAGCGAAGATAATCCCCCGTGAGGGATATCCTATCCGCTACCTCAGGTCTCAGGGCATTGTAGGAAAATCTATTGCGGGAAAGGTGAAAGGGATTGCTGAGCTGTTCCTTTCGTTTTTTGATGCTCAGCGGATTCTGAAGACGGTCAGTCCTGACATTGTTATCGGTGTCGGCGGCTATGCCTCCGGGGCCATCGTCATGGTCGCCGACCTCAAATCGATCCCGACGATGATCCATGAACAGAACTCAGTACCGGGGCTTACGAACAAGATACTCGGCAGGGTCGCCAAACGGATCTGCGTTACCTATCATGAGAGCCTGACATCGTTTCCGATGAACAAGACTTTTCTGACCGGAAATCCTATCCGGACGAAGATCCTGAAGGGAGACCGGGAGGCCGCGTGCAGGCTCTTCTCGCTGAGGAAAGACCTCTTCACCGTCTTCATCTTCGGGGGGAGTTCGGGGGCCCAGGCGATCAACAGGACGATGGTCGATGCGCTGAACCATCTGACGGACCTCAGGGACCATATACAGTTTCTGCATCAGACCGGAGACAGGGACTTTGAGAATATCCGCGATGCTTACAGAAAGGCCGGGGTGAAAGGGACGGTGGCCCCCTTCATCTACCAGATGGCAGAGGCCTATGCGGCTGCCGATGTTGTTGTATCGCGGGCCGGGGCCACGACACTTGCGGAACTGACCGCGCTCGGCAAACCGGCGATCCTTGTCCCTTACCCCCATGCTGCCGGCAGGCACCAGGAGTTCAACGCACTGAAGCTTCGGGAGATGGGGGCTGCCATGGTGATGCTCGAAAACGATCTGAAGGGGGAGACCCTGGCCGCGGCGATCCGTGAAATATATCAGAACAGCGGGCTCCAGGCTGAGATGAAGAGCGCAAGCAAAGGACTCGGCAGGCCGGAGGCCTGTTCGAAGATCGTTGACATCGCGATGAGCCTGGTGAAAAACGCATGAACAGAATACAGAGCAAGTCTTTGAGAAATGCCCCTTGGTATGTCATTCCCGCTTGTCGGGAATCTTTCTTGCCGGAAGGATGCTGGACAAGCCAGCATGACAGAAAATGGGGTAATGGTTTTTTTGCTCATGAACCGAATGGCGACGGGAGATCCGATGTTTGAGAAATACCGGATAATCCATTTTGTCGGCATCGGCGGCATCGGCATGTCAGGCATAGCCGAGGTGCTTGCCAACCTTGGCTATGAGGTTACCGGCTCTGACCTGAAGGAATCTGATATAACGAGACGGCTCGCAAGCATGGGCGTGAAGGTGAGCATTGGACACCGGGAGGAGCATGTCGGCAACGCCCATGTTGTGGTCATTTCGTCTGCAGTCAGCCCCGATAATCCTGAAGTGGTTGCGGCAAAAAGGCATCTGATCCCGGTCATCCCGCGGGCCGAGATGCTGGCGGAACTCGCACGACTGAAGTACGGTATTCTTGTTGCCGGGGCGCACGGCAAGACCACGACTACTTCTCTGATCTCGACCGTGCTCGGCCACGGCGGACTTGACCCGACGATCATCATCGGCGGAAAACTGAAGGGCATCGGCAGCAACGCCCGGCTCGGCAGCGGTGAATTTCTCGTTGCCGAGGCTGATGAGAGTGACGGTTCATTCCTGAAGCTCTCCCCTACGATTGCCGTTGTGACGAATATCGACCGCGAACATATGGAATTCTTCAAGGATATGGACAGGCTGAAGGACGCCTTCCGTGCCTTTATAAACAAGGTGCCGTTTTACGGCATGGCGTTCATCTGTATCGAAAACAGCCATATCAGAGAGCTGATCCCGGATATCCACCGGAGATACATCACCTACGGCTTCTCGCCGGATGCCGACATCCATGCGGCAAATATCGAGAAGTCCTTCATGTCTGTCAGTTTTGACCTGATGTATCACGGAAAGAATACCGGCAGGTTCAGCCTCCCTGCTCCGGGGATGCATAATGTCCTCAATGCCCTCGCCTGCATCGGGGTTGCGCTGGAGCTCAAGATGGACGCCCCGCGGATCAACGCGGCCCTTGCCGGGTTCAGCGGCATCCACCGCCGGTTTGAGTTCAAGGGTGAGGGCAGGGGGATTAAGGTCTATGACGACTATGGCCATCATCCGACAGAGGTGCGCGCAACGATCATGGCGGCGCGCGAGAACATGAAGTACCTTGGTGCCAGATCACAACTCTATGTTGTTTTCCAGCCGCACCGGTATACCAGGACTGCAGACCTGATGGATGAGTTTGCCGCATCGTTCGATGCAGCTGACCATACCGTGCTGCTGGATATCTACCCCGCGGGTGAGCGGCCGATTGAAGGGGTGACCTCAAAGGCACTTTATCAGAAGATGGGTGACAAGGGAAACAGTAATGTCACTTACTGCAGCGACAGGGAAGAGGCAATGCGCTATCTGCTTTCGCAGGTGCGGGAAGGTGATCTGGTCCTGACACTCGGAGCAGGTGATGTCTGGAAAATGGGCGAAAAGTTTGTGGAGATGCTGCATGCTGATCAATGAGCAGGAATTGAAAGAGGCACTGCAGGGTATGTACCAGGGGTATATCGGTTTCGGCATATCGATGAAAGAGCATACAACTCTCGGCATCGGCGGCAGGGCGGATGTGTTTATGACGCCGGACGACCCTCTCTCAATGAGGAACCTCATCTCCCTGTTCCGGAAGAAAGGTGTCCCGTTTATCACTCTGGGCAGGGGGAGCAACCTCCTTGTCGGGGACAACGGCATCGACGGTGCAGTACTCTCACTGAGTACGTTTACCCGGATCGAGGTCCTGAAGGAGGGGAACAGTGCAGTGGAGCTTTTTGTCGAGGCGGGCGTACCGCTCCAGAAACTGGTCAATCTCTGCCGCGAGTCAGGATATGCAGGGATTGAAGGACTGACCGGGATACCGGGCACCGTCGGTGGTGCAATCTGCGGAAATGCAGGCTCGTATGGATGTGAGATGAAGGACGTGGTGGTTTCGGTGGCGATTATGGATGCTGACGGACGGCTTGAACGCTTCAAGGGCGAGGGCCTGGGCTTCAGCTACCGGCATTCGTCCATACAGAAAACCGACGTTGTCCTGAGTGCAACCCTCAGGCTCAGGCGTGACGAAAAAGAGCGGGTAGCAGAACGGACCGACCGTTTTTTCCATGAGAAGAGTATGACGCAGCCAATTGCTGAGCGCTCCGCCGGCTGCGTCTTCAGAAACCCCGAAGGAAATTCTGCGGGCAGGCTGATCGATGAGGCGGGCTGCAAGGGCATGAGGGTTGGCGCTATTGAGGTCAGCCCGGTCCATGCCAATTTCTTTGTGAATAAGGGAGAGGGCACGGCAGCAGATTATATGGCGTTGATGGACCAGGTAGCCTCAACGGTCCAGGCGCGCTTCGGGATCATGCTCGAACCTGAAATACTGGTGGCAGGAAAGGTCTGACGGAGGATAGTACTATGGACAGGAAGATGCTGGAGAAGATGAAGATCGGGGTCCTGATGGGCGGACAGTCCGCGGAACGCGAGGTCTCCCTGCGCAGCGGTGCTGCGGTGGTCAAGGCCCTGAAATCACGCGGCTATGCAGTCAAGGCGATCGATGCCGGACCGGACTTTTATCCCGTGCTGAAAAAGGAGAAGATCGGGCTTGCCTTCATAGCCCTGCATGGTGGACAGGGGGAGAACGGCGCTGTCCAGGGCATGCTTGAGATCATGGGTATTCCGTATACCGGCTCCGGGGTCCTTGCTTCAGCCCTGGCGATGGACAAGGAGGCTTCGAAGAAGATATTCCTTTATCACGGCATCCCGGTCCCCGCATGCCGTATCGTCAGGCAGCAGGAGTTCAGGGAGAAGGGCTTCAGGCTCAGCGCAGGGTTTAAACTTCCCTGGGTCGTGAAGCCGGCGACCGAGGGTTCCAGCGTCGGCGTTGAGATTGTCAGGAGTATGGACACTGCAGGCAAGGCGGTAAAGAAGGCTTTTGCCTATGGCAGTGCGGTTGTTATCGAACAATATATCAGAGGAAGGGAAGTGCAGATCGCGATCCTGAATGACCGGCCCATCGGAGGGGTCGAGGTGCGGCCATCCCTTGACTTCTACAGCTATGAGGCGAAATACACTGCAGGACTGACCGAGTATGTAATCCCTCCGGCTCTGGATAGCCGGACCTATAAAAGGGCCCGGGAGGCGGCATTGGCCGCGCACCGGGCGCTGGGTTGCCGTGGGGCGACACGGGTCGATCTTATCGTCGATGACCAGAAGAAGATCTTTGTCCTGGAGGTCAACACGATCCCGGGCATGACCGAGACGAGTCTCCTCCCGAAGATTGCGGCGTCTGCCGGACTGGATTTTCCGCTGCTCATCGAGAAGATCATGGAAGAGGTTACTGCTTGAAAAGTGTGAAAAGGTTCAGGAAAAACACGGTTGTCAGTAAAGGCAGTCTGTCCACGCGGGTCCTGCGTCTGAAACAGAAGGCAATGGTTGTAGTGCCCCTGCTGATCCTCCTCCTTGTGGCTTCTGCGGGCTATGCAGTGCTCAGGAAGGCCTTCCCCCTGCGGCAGATACGTTTTTCAGGCAACCAGCACCTGAGTGATGATGACCTCCGGGCACTCACCGGGCTTGGGGGAAGAGAGAACCTTGCGACCCTCTCTTCCGGTTCTGTCTTCCGCAGCATGAGCGCATCTCCATGGATACGGTCGGTCTCGGTGAGAAAAGAATTTCCCGGTACCCTGCAGATATTCATTAAGGAGGCTGAGCCGTTCGCGCTCCTTGATATGGGCGGCAGGCACTTTATCGTTGATAATAAGGGAAAGCTGCTTGAGGAACTGAAGGACAGTTCGATCCCCTTTCTCCCTGTCATCGTCGGTAACCCCTTTGAGAAGAAGGAGGCATTCGGCGAGGCGATAACCCTGGTCAGGGCGATAAAGGACGCCGGCCTGATTGCGCGCAAAGACAGGATAGAGGTCATAGCGCACAAACAGCAGGACATGACCGTAAACCTCGACGGCGTTGTGGTGAAGGTCGGGACCGGTGACTACCATGAAAAACTGGTGAGACTGCTGGAGCTTGAGGAAGAGATTAAAAGCAGACGGATCCCGGTTGATTATATCGACCTGAGGTTTGCCAACAGAGTGGTGGTAAAGCCGGTAAACGAGGTGGTCCGCAGATGAGGCAACATATCGTTGTCGGACTCGATGTCGGCACTACCAAGATCTGCGCGATTGCAGCGCAGGTGTACGGTGCTGAGATCAACCTCCTGGGCATGGGTGTTTCGCCGTCTGCCGGCCTCAGAAAAGGTATGGTGATCAATATTGATGACGCGGTAGGCTCGATCAGGATGGCGCTGGACGAGACTGAGACCTGCAGCGGTGTCAGGGTCAGGTCGGTATCTGTCGGAATATCAGGCAGCCATGTCAGGGGATTTGAGAGCCGCGGCGCTGTCGGTATCAGGGGCAGAGAGGTCAGCCACTCTGATGTTGAACGGGCGATTGAGTCCGCAAGGGCAGTTTATATTCCTCTCGACCGTGAGGTGCTCCATGTTATCCCGACGGAATTCATCCTGGACGGGCAGGAAGGGATTAGCAATCCGGTCGGTATGTCAGGCGTCAGACTCGAGGCCAGGGTGCATATCATCACCGGTGCGGTTTCGTCGGTTCAGAATCTCCTGAAGTGCTGCGAAAAGGCCGGACTCGATGTTGTGGATCTCGTTTTTGAACCCCTCGCTTCGGCACGTGCGGCCCTTACGAAAGAGGAGAAGGAGGCGGGCGTGGTGCTCGTCGATATCGGAGGCGGTACGACTGATATTGCTCTTTTCAGGGAGGGTAGCCTCAGGCATGCCTCGGTGCTTGGGGTCGGCGGCAATCACATCACGAATGACCTTGCGGTCGGTCTGAGGGTCCAGATGTCAGAGGCTGAGCGTCTGAAGAAGACGGCCGGCGCTACGGTAATCAGCCGGGACAACGAAGAGCAGGAGGTCCGGATGACACAGGCCGACGGTCAGGTCAGGTCGCTGCCCCGTGCCGGCCTGGTCAGTATTATCCAGCCACGTTGCGGGGAGATGCTCGACCTCGTCCGGGAAGAGCTGAGGCGGTGTTTTGCCTATGAGCATGCTGTGTATGGCGTGGTGCTGACCGGAGGCTCGTCTCTGCTGAAAGGGTTCGACCGCATGGCAGCGTCGGTACTGCAGTTGCCGGTAAGGATAGGTACCCCGGATATCATCAGCGTACCTGAGGATTCAGTCAGCCCGGTCCTCAGAAACCCGCAGTACGCCACGGGGGTCGGCCTTGTTGCCTGCTCGTCAGTCGTTGACCGTCCCCGGGCAGTCCATCCGGTCAGTTCCAACAGTTTTCTCGGCAGGATGCGGCACTGGGCAAAAGATCTGTTTAAGAATGAGGAAATAATAAATCCAGACTACAAGAAAGAAGGGGGTATGGTATGTTCGAGATCGAAGAAATAAGGGGTCAGAAGGCAAAGATCAAGGTGATCGGCGTTGGGGGTGCGGGAGGCAATGCTGTTAACAACATGATAGCCTCCACACTCCAGGGTGTTGAATTTATTGCAGCGAATACCGACCTGCAGGTACTTGAGACATCGCTGGCGCCGATCAGAGTCCAGATCGGCAGGGAACTGACACGTGGGCTCGGAGCAGGTTCGAACCCTGAGATCGGCAGGCAGGCGGCCCATGAAGACCGCGAGGCGCTGATGGAGGTGATGGACGGCTGTGACATGGTTTTCATAACCGCAGGCATGGGCGGCGGCACCGGAACCGGGGCGGCCCCTGTTGTCGCCAGCATTGCCAGAGAACTCGGCATCCTGACAGTCGCTGTGGTGACAAAACCCTTTTTCTATGAAGGGAAGCGGCGTCTGATTAATGCTGAAGAGGGGATGAAAGAGCTTTCGAAGCACGTTGATACGATCATCGTCATCCCGAACGACAAGATCAGCATGGTGGTAGAAAAGGGCACCCCCCTGCTCAAGTCATTCTGTATCGCCAATGACGTCCTCAGGCAGGCGGTGCAGGGCATCTCCGACATTATCCTTGTCCCCGGCCTCATCAACGTCGATTTTGCTGATGTCAAGACGATCATGGAGAATATGGGGCGCGCGGTCATGGGTTCCGGTGTCGGCAAGGGCGAAAAAGCTGCATTTGAGGCAGCGAAGCAGGCGATATCGAACCCGCTGCTTGAGGATTCCTCGATCGAAGGCGCCAAAGGCATCCTGATGAACATTACCGGAGGGATAGAGATGTCCCTGAACGAGATCAACGAGGCAACAGCCCTGATCTATGACCTTGCCCATGAGGAGGTCAATGTTATCTTCGGTGCGGTCGTCGACCCTGACATCAAGGATGAGGTGCGGGTGACAGTCATTGCCACGGGTTTTGATGAGAAGAAGGAGAAAGTCCAACTCCCGGAGCTCCAGAAATGGAGGCCGGTCAAGGAACCGCTGAGCTTCAAAGGCTCGGAGCGGGTCCTTGCCAAGAACATGAATTTTGATCTTGAGACGGTACAGAAAGGCAGCGACGGCTTCAAATATGAGGAGGCCCTTGACCTCCCTACATTCCTGAGGAAATCAGTATAAATGATGCTATAAGTTTCCCCCCGAGGGGCTTCCCGGTTCCCCCCAACCGGGAAGCCCCTCACCCCCCTGATGATACCCCCCCTCTCCTCTTTCCTCTCCCCTCAAGGGGCGAGGATGAACCAATACAGTAGTGACTTTCCCCGCCCTTGAGGGGAGGGGATGAAGGGGAGGGTGATTCTGGTAGTTAATTTCTGCTGGTATTATTGAGCTGCTGTGGTAACATTTAAGTATGACAAGGATCCTTTTTGCTGCACTCATAATGACCTTTCTGTTTGCCTGCCAGGAGAAGCCGAAAAACCCCGTGGCTGTTTACGGCGATACCATGATTAATTCCTATGAAAAGGGAAAGCAGGCAGGTGAAGCCGGCAACCTTGATGCCGTCAAAAAGGCCCTCGACGCATATCATGCCGCCAATGATAAATATCCTGAGAATCTTGATGAGATCAAGCCCCTTGTCGGCCAGAATCTGGATATATCAAAATACGATTACAATCCCCAGAATGGCACCGTGACCCCTAAAGCCCGCTAGTGTAGTGCGTCATAAATCTCTTTACATAATTAAGCGCTGTGAAAAACATTTGCGTCATTCCCGCGAAGGCGGGAATCCAAGGGCCTTTGCTCTCAAAGACAATGGATTCCCGATTACTACCTCGGGAATGACAGCCAAAGATATTCGAACTTATGTGAAGAAGCGTTGGACGCACTACGCTAGCCCCTGCTCTTAAGATCCCCTAAGATCTTTTTTCCTGAATAATAGGAACTATTCCCAATTACATGATTGCTTTTCTTCTGGTATTATGAAATCAACAGAGACAAAAAGAAAGAAGGAGGACAAGAAAATGGCACGGCTGAGACACAGAGGAGGAGAGACAGGCAGCAAGGGGAATTACTGGAATCTTACGAATGGCGAGCGGGTGATCCTCCGGAGTGAGGGCCAGCTTCCTGGAGACAGTTCTGTGTCCTATTACAGGATAAACCCTGTCATTATTCTGGCGGCCGGACCTGTCCTCGGACTTTTGTATGCTGCATTTTTGCCATTTGTCGGGCTGGTAATTGTCGGGAAGGTGCTCGTGACAAAGATGTTGGGCAAAAGCGCGGATGAAGTTTCGAAGGTCGCCACCTTCAACTGGACGCCTTCGGAATCTTATCTCGCCGGCAAACAGCAGAAGGGTAAAAGCGAGGAGTGCAAAAAAACCGGGGAAAGCAGCAGTCCCGAAGAGAAGAAAGACTAGTCGGAAATCATAACTCCCCTTTACCCCCTCTTATCTTAAGAGGGGGAGAGGCGGAGCCGGGGGGCGTTAATCTCAGGGGTGTTTCCTTCACTTGTGAACTCTTTACTACCGAAAAACAGCAAACAGCTCCCTCTTTTAATGAAACCGGTCATGCTCGGGCATATCATGCAAGTGCCGTACAAATGAGATCAGCGTCTCAGGGAGATATCTCCCCCAGAGCTTTATCGGGACCTGGTCGACCTCGATCCTGGGGCTGAACCCTACGGCAAAGATAGC
>JBARHQ010000243.1:0-31985 GCA_049799315.1 Thermodesulfovibrionales bacterium
TCCATGCACTGTATTATGACACCCCGGACAACGCAATCAGGGGACGGAAAACGACCCTCCGGCTCAGGAAAGAAGGCGGACGGGCAATCCTCACCGTCAAGCGGGACATCAGCAACGAGCGTGCAAAGGTGCGGGAGGAGAGCGAAGTCGAGGTCTCTGACTTTGACACTATGAGGTCGATGCTGGAATCACTGGGGTTGCGCGTCTGGCTCGAGATGAGAAAACATCGTGTGTCATTCGAACTCTCCGGTCTCCATTTTGAATTCGACCGGTATGTAGACGAATATGCGTACATCCCTGAATTCCTGGAAATCGAGGGGCCTTCGCTCGGCGTAATTCACGAGTATGCCGCTTTGCTGGGGTTTGCCGCGGGGGACTGCAGGCCCTGGGATGCCGTCAATCTCGCCCGGCATTATGCTGAACGCCGGGGCAGACCCGGATAAAATCCACCATCCCTCTGCTTTATCTTATCCTGTCTCCTGCATTATAATGACCGTAATTCGAAACTGCGGTAACAATCGCAGGGGAGTAGTCTGTATCACAATAATAAGGGAGGCCGTTTTTTTGGAAGAATTCCGCAGGATCTTTGAACTCGTACGTCCCTACTGGAGGCGGGTGGCAGTCGCAGGCGGGGCGAGTATTATCGTCTCGGCTCTCAGCGGATCGCTCGCCTGGATGGTGAAGCCGATCATGGACGATATCTTCGTCAAGAAGGACTCCTTTCTCCTTATGCTGATCCCCTTTCTGGTCTTCTTCATCTTCCTCGTCAAAGGGATATTCCTGATGATCAACGGCTATCTGATAGGATCGGTGAATCAGAAGATGGTCATGAACCTCAGGAACCGCCTTTTTTCACATATCCTGAATCTTCCCATCGGATATTTCGGGAAGAGTTCGAGCGGCGAACTCATCTCTAAAGTTATCAATGACATCGCCATCCTTAACGGGCTGGTCAGCATGACGGTCAAAGACCTGCTTATCGAGAGCACGACAGCTGTGGCGCTGATCGCTGTTGCTCTATGGCGACGCTGGGACATGACTATCATATCGATCGTCGCGCTCCCCGCTGCCTTCTATAGCATCGGCAGACTCGGCAAAAAGATCCGACAGATCAGCCGGAGGTCCCAGGAGAAGATATCTCATATCACCGAGTTTTTGAACGAGAGCTTTACCGGAATCAAGATACTCAAGGCCTTCAGCAGGCAGCAGGACGAAGGCGAACGGTTTGAAAAGATCACGAGAGATTACTACCGGGAGAACATGCGTGCGACCCGCGTGAGCGAGACGGCCACCCTTCTCATGGAGACGGTCGGCGGCATAGGCATCGCCTTTGTCATGTGGTACGGGGGAAGGCTGGTCATCACCAATGCCATGACCGTCGGCGATTTTTTCTCGTTTCTCGCGGCCATATTCCTGATGTACAGCCCGATCCGCCGTCTCTCAAAGGTCAGCATCAATCTTCAGCAGGCGCGGGCCCCGTTCGAGAGGATCTCCCAGCTCCTTGCAGAACCTGAGGAGACTGCCGGCATGCAAACGCTCGGCAGCGAGGTTGGAGAGCTGGAGTTCAGGGACGTCTCTTTCACCTATACTGCCTCGAAACATAAGGCGCTCGAGGGCCTGAACCTGACTGTCCGCAGGGGCGAAATCATCGCAATCGTCGGCAGGAGCGGAGGGGGCAAGACCACCCTGGTAAATCTTCTGCCGCGGTTTTATGCGCCGCAAGAAGGGAAAATCCTTATCAATGGAACCGACATCTCGACCGTGACGTTTAAATCCCTGCGAAGCATCTTCGGCATCGTCAGCCAGGAGGTCATCCTTTTCAACGATACCGTGACTGCAAACATAGCCTATGGCAGGCCCGGGGCAGACCGGGATGAGGTGGTGCGCGCGGCAAAGGCAGCTTACGCTCATGACTTTATCATGGAATTACCCGAGGGCTATGAAACAATCATCGGCGAAAAAGGGACCCGACTTTCCGGCGGTCAAAGGCAACGGCTCTCGATTGCGCGCGCGGTCCTGACCGACCCGGCGGTCCTGATCCTGGATGAAGCAACCTCATCGCTCGATACGGCTTCGGAGGTAATGCTTCAGAAGGCGCTTGAGAACCTCATGTCAAACAGAACGACCTTTGTCATAGCCCACCGTCTCTCGACGATAAAAAAAGCAGACAGGATCATCGTACTCGACAAGGGCAGGATCACCGAGACCGGAACGCACCAGGAACTCCTTAAGCACAGAGGCATTTATCAGAAGCTCTACGATCTTCAGTTCAGCAGCCAGGAGTCATGAGCTTTTTATCAGCGTTTCAATTACTATAAATTATGACTCCAATGCTGCAATTAATCGTATGGCACAGACCGATGACCTTTTGCAGGACTGCTCTCTTGCTCATCACAGGGATCCTCCTGCTCGCACCCTGTGGTGCGACTGCCTTCGGGATACCGGAGACCCTCAAATATGACATATCATGGGCCGGTATCAAGGCAGGAGAATCGCTTATTGAAATCAGACAGTCAGACAACGCAACCGTCATTGCGGTCACCACAAAGTCTGCCCAATGGGTCTCTGTTTTCTATCCTGTCAACGACAGAGTAGAGAGCCGGGTTGTATCCGGGTCGGCGCCTGGAACCATCGGACTGCCGCTGACGTACCGGCTTAAACTAAGCGAAGGCAGACACCGGAAGGACAAGGAGGTTATCTTTGACAGTGTCAAGGCCAAAGCCTTTTATATCGACCATCTTGAAGATGAACGGAAGGAATTTGACCTGCCGGGAGCTGTCTTTGACCCCCTATCCAGTTTCTACCAGATCAGGAGCATGCACCTTGAAGTAGGCAAATCGGCATACATAAAAATCTTCGACAGCAAGAAAGTCTATGACGCTGAAGTCCAGGTACTCAGAAAAGAGCGTATCCAGGGACCTTTGGGCGAAGTCGACACCCTGGTCATTAAACCCATAATGAAGTCCGAAGGCATCTTCTATCAGAAAGGAGAGATGCTGATCTGGGTCTCTGACGACGACAGAAAGATCCCGCTCAGGATGAAGTCCAAGATTAAGATAGGGTCAGTAACCGCAACCCTCACCGGCGGTAAATACTAATGAAAGTTGTTATAACATATCCGGACGGTTGCCGGTCCGGGCAAGACAGCTGAGATTATGGAGTTTAGCCTGTCATCAACCCATAGCGGAGACCGCACTGCAATACTGTTTACGTTTCTTTCCTGGAGTCTTATTGTCTATGCCCTGACCCTCACTATTTCTCATAGTCCGGTATATTTCCCGCTTGCAGGCGTAAGTTTATGCTCCATGGTCATCTGGTTTCGCAAAAAGCTGCAGCCGGATGCGGTGTCGGATCTGAAGATTTCGCTGGCCGGGCTCGGAGCCTTTTTTTTATGGGAAATCCTGACGAGGATCTTGAATGGAAAAGCACTGTTATCCGCACCTTTTGAGGATGCCCTTTTGCTGGCCCCCATGTTTCTTCTTTACCAGCTCCCGATAGACTCTGAAAGGAGGCAGCGCTGTGCTGCACAGACATTTGCGGTCCTAATCTCGGTATTTTCCTTAATTGTTCTGTTGAGTCTTGTGCAAAAACTCTCCGGTCTGGACTATCCATTCCCCAGACAGCCAATACGGGATGGAAAGCTTTATGCATTTTATAACCACTACAATCAGGCCGGCAGCATCCTTAGCCCGCTTGCCGTGATCGTGATCGGCATGGCCCTTTTCTGGGAGACATCGACTTTGAGGCGTTTGCTTTTATGGTTAGCTGCCGCCTTAATGATTACGGGCACCATCATGACGTTTTCCCGTGGTTACTTTCTTGCTTTAATAATATCGCTTCTACTCATGTTGCTGATGAAAAGTATCAGGTATGCACTTATGGGAACCGCCCTTGCTGCCGTAATATTATCAGTGATCTTGGCACTCTTTCCGGCCTTTCGCGCCCGGACCATCAGCATTTTCGACCTCAGCAGTCACCCCAGCAATATGGAGCGACTATATTACATGAAGATCGCCAGGGACATGATATCAGATCACCCTGTCGCAGGCATCGGACAGAAGGAATGGGCCAACAACGTTGACGTTTATGCGACTCCATATAGGGCCCTCTGGCCATTCAGTCCTACTCTATATACAAATCCTCATAATCTTTACCTGCTTGTTGCTGTGGAAACCGGGATTACCGGTCTTATATTGTTTATGTCCATCTGGATCCCGGTTGCATATATGTTACTCTTCAGGCCATCAGGCGGAAAAGGGAGCTTCCCCTACGCTCTCAGTCTGGGATCTGGATTTATTATCGTTAATCATCTCTTCGGCGGATTTTTTGATGATAATCTGAAGAGACCGATTAATGTCATGTTTGTTGTTTTGATTGTTTCACTGGCTTTTTTAATCAGGGACAGGAACAAATCGTCTTGAAGATACTGATTATCAGCAGCTATATCGGCAGACCGGGGTCACTTGTGGGCGGCGGGGAAACCTATGCGGAATTACTCGCCATCCAGCTTGCGGACCGCGGACATCACGTCGTCATGGGATGCTGGCGCAACGGAACAGTCCGCCTGAACAACTCCTCAGGTACATTGCCGGCCCGGCAGGTCAGAATACGGAGCGCCATGGATTTGTGTGCGATCGCCGCACTTATACGTGTTATCAGAAAAGACCGCATCGGACTTATCATAGCCAACAGCCCGAAGGAATACTGGCCCTCCATCATTGCCGCAAAGATTACCGGCGCCAGCGTTATGGTTGTAAGACATCTCACCCGGCGGATCTCATGGGCCACAAGGACCATAATCAATATGGCTGACGTTAACGTTATTGCCGTTTCAAACTCCGTTAAGCAGGCACTGCTTTTAAGTGCTATCAAAGAGAAACTGATCAAGGTTGTAACAAACGGTGTCCCGATTGATGAGATAGCTGCATTCACAACAGAAAGAGACCGCACCAGGAAGGAGCTTGGACTGCAGCCGGATGACCTCGCAATCGGCTTCTCAGGCAGGCTTCATCCTGAAAAGGGACTCGTCTTTCTTGTGGAGGCCTTCGGACGGATTTCCGTGCAGTTCCCTTTTGCAAAGCTTCTTATTGTCGGGGATGGTTCCGATCGCATGAACATCGAAAGACATGTAGCTAAACTGGGAATCACTGACCGGGTTTTATTTACAGGCAGAGTGGTTCCTGTATACAAAATGTACGCTGCCATGGACATCTTCGTCATGCCGTCGATATGTGAGGAAGCATTCGGGTTTGCAGCAGCAGAAGCGATGGCGATGGGCAAGCCGGTCATCGCCTCTGACTCGGGCGGACTTGCCGAAATGATTACGAGCGGGACAGATGGAATCCTGGTGACGCCAGGCAATACAGATGCCCTTGCCGCTGCTATAGCTGATCTCATAAGTGACCCGGAGCTGGCCCGTTCTTACGCTGCGGCAGGACAGAAAAAAATATTAAAATATTTTTCTGTCCGCATTCAGGGAGATCTTATGAACAACCTTATCCTCGCCGTGGAAGAGGATAATAAACGCTGACACCCGTTACAATATGTCCTCGCTGAAATTCGGAAAAGACGGCTCTTCCGGCCACGATGCAGCTGTCGGGTGTTGCCTCCTGATGATTGTCCTTCTGTTTAAGGCAAATATTCTTGACCTGCCTTATCACTGGGATGAAATGGGCGCATACATAACGCCGAGTTTCTGGCTCTCCCGGGGAAGCCTCTTGCGTGTTATGCCAGGGCTTCATCCCCGTCAAATGAGGGGTTAAGGGAAGCCATGATAAATAAGAATCTGTCGCCGTTCCGGTCCTTTGAAAAAAATGGCAAATATTGTGAGGTTTACAAATAAATTCCGAAATTAAGCAGTAGAGCTATTGTGGCCCTGATCCATGAGATTCCGGACATTGCATGTTATGATACTTGCAGGATCCCAATCGTGATCAGCCACAGTTATGCTTATCAAAGAGGCATTCCCGGGTTAACAAACAAAATTATGCTGAATAATTGTTTGAGGATAGCTCAAGATGAATAATATTAAACTTCCATTGTCAGTGGCCATCATCACAAAAAATGAAGAGGAGATGCTGCCCGATTGCCTGAGAAGCATATCGTTTGCCGATGATATCGTCGTCGTGGACTCCGAAAGCACTGACAGAACTGTGGAGATCGCAAAGGAATTCAAATGCAGGGTCTTTACAGAGCCCTGGAAGGGGTTCGGCCCCCAAAAAATGAGCGCTGTCGAGAAATGCCGGCATGACTGGATATTGATTATGGATGCCGACGAGCGTATACCTGCGGAAACAAAAGAAGCCATAATCAGCGTAATCAATGGCACTGATACTGCAGATGCATACTCCTTCCCGAGAAAGGCCTTTTATAATGGCCGGTGGATAAGACACTGCGGTTGGTGGCCTGATGAAATAATTCGGATGTTCAGAAAAGATAAAGGCAGCGTGAGTAACAGGGCTGTTCATGAAGGGGTCGAAGTAATGGGCATGGTAGCGAAGCTCTCAGCACCTATTGTTCACTATCCTATGCCGAATATCGAAGCGGTAGTTGCTAAAATCAGGCTATATTCGTCGCTTGGGGCTAAAGAGCTTCTAACGGCCGGCAAGAGCTCATCATTTTCAAAGGCCTTTTTACATGCAACTGCCTCATTTATCAAGTCTTACTTTTTCAAGCTGGGGATACTGGATGGAGGACCCGGATTCCTTATATCCTATACCGGTGCCGCTACCACTTATTACAAGTATATCAGACTCATCGAACTGCGGAAGGCCAAGGGACCATAAAAAGCATCCCGCCCCGCGCGAATAGAATATTCCATGGCCTTCATGTTGCCATTTTGCAAGACGCACATAATCCCGCGCGATTAAACTGACCGGTTAACAATTCCTTCCTTGCACTATTCATGGATTCGCCGTTCCATACATCAAACAGGCTGCTGACGCTCACATCACCCAGCATGCACGACCGCTGATAATCTGCGCAGCATATGGGCACAACACCATCCCAACATATCACCATGGTGTGAAAAGGCCTGCGGCAATATTCATAATAGCGAACAGCATTATCAACCAGTCTGCTGTATTCCGGGTTCTTCTGGCTTCTGTTGTCAAGGGCGATGTAGTTTGACCGGAATCCCTTACCCTGCCAATATTTTCTGGCATACTTCTCTTCGCCAATCGTCTCCGGAGTTATGCAGGTATTTATCTCAATAACAGGCTTCTTGCCCGCAAAGCCCTTATGGATCGCTTCCAACTCTTCCATGTTGGCCATTACCTTCTCAAAGGTTTTGACCCCGGTAAGTTTTTCATACGTTTCTCTGCGGATACTCTGGACTGAAATGTTTATCTCATCAACAGCCTCTTGTTCATAAAGTTTTTCAATGATATCCCTGGTCAGCAAAATCCCGTTTGTCGTTATATTAGTCGTCACAAACGGACATCGATTCTTGACGTATAAGACCTTCTCAAGCAGGTTTTTATCAAGGAGAGGCTCATTATCAAATGCAAAGCTGAAACGCTTCAGGAGACCTTCATATTTGCTGCACTCCTGCACGATCTTCATAAACAGCGCATCCTGCATACTCTCATTTGGCATGCCCTGTCTCAATTCATGCTGCGCACAAAAAACGCACCGGGCGTTACAGCCTGCTATGGTCTCGAGTACAATCGACTCAGGGAATATCCTGATCTTTCTGCCGTAAACAGCATTCTTCACTTTCCTGAAAAAACCGCACTCCTCATTTTCAATATAATACCGATGCTTTCTCATATCTGTCTTACTATGCTGAAATGTTTCTTTGTCAGATCTAGGCCTAACAGATTTTCGATCTTCATCATAATGCGATGTCTTTTTTCTCTGCCCGAAAGCCTATAGGAAGGGTCCGCCTTGAAAATCGATACGGGTTCAGCAGGAAGCCAGCCTCGCATTACTTTTGGATGACTCCCGGTAAATTTTTTAAGGACTTCAGGATCTATTTGGGAATAATCGATCTCAACAGTCTCCTGGCCCCAATATTTGGCCACACTGTTATTTTTTTCGTTCATCTGCTCCTGGCTTCTCACCCAGCCGTAATGATAAATTCTTGCATGTGCAAAAGCAGCTCTGGGATACCGGCCTTTTTTGTTTGAGCCGGCATCCAGCACGACAAAGAATAACCCGTCCGGCGCAAAGGACCTTATCGTATTTCTGACAATCCTTGCTTCCCTGCGATACCATGCAGGGCTTGAGGCGTAGGTCATATGATTTCCGTAAAAATGAATAAAGTCAAAAACAAGTGCCTCAATCCTCTCGTCGTACAGATGCGTCTCCATGGCCTTTTTTATTTCAGGAATCTCGTCCTCATGTATTACCTCATCTGCCTCGAGGTAGAACGCCCAGTCTCCGGTGCAGTTAAACAGGGCTATGCTCTTCTGCTGACCGTAGACATATCCCTTAGTCCTCATCTTTTCATTCCAGTGGCTTCTGATAATCCTTATCTTGGGACTGTCTATCGATTGAACCATCTCAACGGTGTCATCGTCACACTCCCCGATATTTATGACATATTCATCGCAAACGGGCAGAGCAGACCTTATAGATTCCATAAAGGGATACCCTAAAATATGTGCATTCCTAAGAAAAGTAAAACAACTGACTTTCAAACAGCATTCTCCCTGAAAAGAATTCGCATCCTTAATTCCAATTCGGACATAATTATAAACTATTTCACCTGTCCATCGTAAATAACAAAGCTAATGGTACTGAATTGCTAATTTCACATTCTCATGATATTCTTTCTCAATGAGCCAGCAACTATTTGTCATAGCCATGCGTTGCGGGCGGCTGGCTAACCGCCTTATCCTTTTTGCCAATTTTGTCGCATTTGCGGAAGAACACCGGCATCGCCTCTCTAATGTCACATTTCATTCATACTTTCACTCGTTCGAAACACTGCGCAAAGACATATACTGCAGGTATCCGGCTCCTTTAAAGAAAAGCCGGTTCGATAACCTGCCGGGTGCTACCGGGGTGATTCGTGTGACACGGATCTTTTATCATGCAGTCAGGACTGCCGCCAGGCTGAATGAAAAAATCAGGTTGTTTGGACGAAAAGCGCTGACACTGAGAGAAATACCGGATCGCGAGGTAACCTTGCTCAACGACCCGGTAATTGTGGATAAGCTATCCACAGCCAGAGTTATCTTTGTATACGGTTGGCGATTTCGCGCTCCCGGGTTGGTCCGTAAGCATGCAGAAAAGATCAGGGCCTATTTCCGTCCGGTCGAAGGAATCGTGCAGAGCGTTGATGAAACAGTGCAGCAGATAAGAAAACAGGCAGATATAATCGTGGGAGTGCATATCCGCAGGGGAGATTATCGAAGCTGGATGCAGGGGAGGTACTTTTTCGACATTTCGCATTACTATGCCTGGATGCTGGAAATGGCAGGCCTATTTCCGGACCGCAAGGTTTGCTTCTTCATCAGCAGCGATGAACCTCCCAGCAAAAATGAGTTTAACGGATTAACGGTCAAAATCGCTGCGGGTCCGGCGGTAAATGACCTTTATACTCTCTCTCAGTGCGACTTTCTGATTGGTCCGCCCAGCACGTTTTCACAGTGGGCGTCATTTTACGGCAACAAACCCCTTTTACATCTGCGAAAAAAAGACGAACGTATCTCGTTAGAAAATTTTCACGTTTCATTCTTTGAGAATATCCCCTGAAATGACTGGCGAACCAATAATAAACAGACCAAATTATACTATCTCACTTTACGTAATGCTGGGACTGCTGAGCCTGTTCCGGGTCTATCACATCATAGCAGGACCATTTGAACTGACAGGTGATGAGGCCCATTACTGGGAATGGTCAAGACACCTCGACTGGAGCTATTACTCCAAGGGGCCGATGATTGCGTGGCTCATCTATGCAGGCACAAACCTTTTCGGAAATAATGAGTTCGGGGTCAGGTTTTTCGCTGTAGTATTGTCCTCCCTAAGCAGCGTCATTCTTTTTCGGCTCGGAAGGGAGATGTACGATGACCGGACCGGCTTCTGGGCGGCAACACTGGTCCAGATTGTCCCTCTTTATTCAGTCTTCGGGATCTTTTTTTCGATCGATTCTCCTTACATTTTTTTCTGGATACTTTCGCTCTACCTATTCTGGAGGGCATGCAGGTCAGAGACTGGACCGGACCATAGGCGGGAGACTACAGCATGGTGGCTTCTGCTCGGTTTTTCGACAGGCTTCGGGCTCCTCTCCAAATACACCATGGCTTTATTCTATCTGTCTGCCCTTCTGTTCATGATCTTCGATGGCAAGGCAAGAAGACTTCTGAAAACCAGGGGTCCATATATGGCGGCGCTGGTCAGCCTTGCAGTATTCAGTCCGGTCATATTCTGGAACGCAGCACATGGATGGGTGACCATGAAACATACCGCTGGACAGGCGCATATTGCCGATGGCCTGAAGTTTTCTCCACTCTCAATCCTGGATTACCTCGGCTCACAGTTGGGTGCCGTGACCCCGGTATTGTGCGTCCTGATTCTTTTATCGCTATGGAAAATGAAAAAGGAGGACAAGGGGTCTTTCCTCTTCTGGTTCTCTATGCCGACGCTGATCTTTTTCGGGCTGAAGAGCATTCAGGCAAAAGTGCAGGGCAATTGGGCCCTCGCCGGGTATGCATCAGGTTTTATAGCGGTTTCTGAATACTATCTGAAAAACATGGCGGCGATGACCGGTCACAAAAAACGACTGGTAGTGTCTGCACCGCTCGTTGCATTGCTCGTTACTGCCCTGGCGTATTTCCCCCTGTCCATCCCTCTTCCGCCAGACAGACATCCGGTGCGCAAAATGATGGGGGCACGGGAGTTTGGCACGGCCCTGAGCGCCGTCCACAGGGAGATGGCCGCCAAGGGGCCGGTTTTTATCATGTCCCGCCACTATCAGCAGGCAAGCCTGCTCTCCTTTTACATGGCAGGCAATCCCGTCACCTATTGCCTGCCCCTCAACCGGCGGATGACTCAGTATGACTTGTGGCCCGGTTTTCAGGACCTCGTCGGCTACAATGCAATCTTTGCAGCCAGGGAAGAGGAAGACAAACGATCGATTAATGAGACGACAAACCGCCTCGAAGCTGCCTTTGACCGTTGTGAAAAACAGCTGATCGCCGTCAGTACAAGGCTCGGCATTATGAAATATGATGTTCTCAGATGCTATGACTTCAAGGGCATGGCGCCCGAGCATGTAGAGAGCTTTTAAGAAATGTCGGCGTATAAATTAAAGTTGTCATCCTCGGGCTTGACCCGGGGATCCAAATGCCATCCCCTTGAAGAAGAGGACCCAGTCCTATCAATTAAAATATTGGATTCCCGCCTCAGGACTTCGGGAATGACGGTCTTAAGAAGGTTTTTTAGATGCTGCCAGTGTTTGACACACGGCCTTTTTTTATGCTTTAATAACCCGTCTTTTAAACTAGCCCTGAGAGGTTAATAAAGACAAAGGAGCAAGCGTGAGCTGCCATAACCATTACATCCCTGCCGCATCTTTCTCATCCCTTTCGATGGCCTGCTTTTTTCTTTTTTCAAGGAAACCTGCTAATAAACCTGATTATTTGATGCATCTTCTATATCGCAGGAGTCCAGATGTCTAAGGTCCTGCTCGACAAAAAGGACATTGACCGGTCGATCACGCGGATGTCTCATGAGATCATCGAGAAAAACAGAGGTATTAGCTCAATCTGCCTGGTCGGGATCCAGCGCGGCGGCGTCCATATCGCCAGAAGACTTGCCCGCAAGCTGCTGGAGATCGAAGGGACTGATATCCCGGTCGGAACGCTTGATATTGCTCTTTACCGCGACGATATCAATGTCCGGAAGGAACAGCCTGTCATACGCAGGACCGAGGTACCCTGCGAGATCAATAACCGGAGGGTCGTCCTCGTCGACGACGTGCTTTTTACCGGACGGTCGATACGGGCGGCGATGGATGCGGTGATGGACCTTGGAAGACCTGCCGCAATACAGCTGGCGGTGCTTGTCGACCGCGGCCACCGCGAACTGCCGATCAAGGCGGATTTTGTCGGGAAAAATATCCCGACATCCCAGGAAGAGACGGTCAATGTCGAGCTTGAAGAAGACATGCTTGAGGACCGGGTGGTGATCGCATGAGCCTTCAGACCAAGGACCTGACCGGCATCAAAGAACTTTCCCCCGAAGACATCGGCCTCATCCTCGAGACCGCATCCGGGTTCAAGGACATCCTAGGAAGAGACATCAAAAAGGTCCCGGCGCTTCGCGGCAAGACAACTGTCAATATGTTCTATGAACCTTCAACCAGGACGCGGACGTCGTTCGAACTGGCCGCCAAGAGACTCAGCACAGACGTTATCAGCATATCGGTCTCGACCAGCAGTGTGGTGAAGGGCGAGACGCTTGAGGATACAGCCCGGAATGTCGAGGCGCTCGGGGCTGATTTTATCGTGATACGCCACGCCTGTTCGGGCACCGCTCATTTCCTGGCCCGGCATATGCGTGCCTCAGTGATCAACGCCGGTGACGGGACGAACGAACATCCGACTCAGGCGTTGCTCGACCTCTTCACGATACAGGAAAAGAAAGGGCAGATTAAAGGGCTGACTGTGGCAATCGTCGGCGATATCCTTCATAGCAGGGTCGCAAAATCAAATATTTACGGTCTGCTCAAACTCGGGGCAAAGGTCAGGCTGATCGGACCGCCGACCCTGGTCCCGGCCAGTTTGAAGGCCCTCGGCGTCGAGGTCTACTATACGATGCACGACGGTCTCAGGGACGCAGACATCGTCATGATGCTCAGGATCCAGACCGAGAGGCAGGGGAAGGGCTTTTTCCCGTCGACCGTAGAGTATTTCAGAAACTGGGGGCTGACAGCGGCCCGTCTGGAGGCTGCGAAAAAAGATGTGGTGGTTATGCATCCCGGCCCGATGAACCGCGGGGTCGAGATCGCCTCTGACGTGGCCGACGGTGCCCAGTCTGTTATACTTGAACAGGTGACAAACGGCCTCGCCGTGCGCATGGCTGTACTCTATCTCCTTTCAGGGACAAAACAATGACGATCATAATAAAAAACGGACAGGCAATAGACCCTTCTCAGGGCATCGACGGGATCTGCGATATCATCGTTGAAAACGGAAAGATAAAAGAAATAAAGCCGCTGGGGCCGGGCCATAAGCCACAGGCAGCGCGGGGCAAAGGGCAGGAGATAAAAGACCCGGAAGCAACGGTCATTGATGCGACAGGGCTTCTGGTTATGCCGGGCCTCATTGATATGCATGTACATTTACGGGAACCCGGGTTTGAATATAAAGAAACTATCAAAACAGGCACTGCTGCTGCTGTCCGGGGCGGAATAACCGCAGTCTGCTGCATGCCGAACACGAGGCCGGTAAATGACAACGCGAGCATAACCGGGTTCATTCTGGGTAAGGCACGGGAAGAGGCCTCCTGCGCGGTCTTTCCGGTTGGCGCGATCACCAAGGGACAGAAGGGGGAAGAGCTTGCCGAGTTCGGCCTCATGCACGAGGCCGGCTGCATCGCCTTCTCAGACGATGGCAGGCCGGTGATGGACAGCCTCCTGATGAGGCGTGCACTCGAGTATTCAAAGATACTCGATCTCCCGGTCATTGCGCACTGTGAAGACCTGACCCTCGCAGCCGGGGGCGTGATGAACGAAGGGTTACTTTCAGTGACACTGGGGCTCAGGGGCATACCTGCTCAGGCAGAGGATATCATGGTCTGCCGTGATATTGCGCTTGCAGAGCTGACAGGCGGCAGGCTGCATATAGCCCATGTCTCGACAAAAGGTTCGATCAACCTGATACGGTCCGCAAAAAAAAGGGGTATTGCCTGCATAACTGCCGAGACCTGTCCTCACTATTTTCATATTACCGAAGAGGCGGTCAGGGGCTATAATACCAATGCAAAAGTGAACCCCCCTCTCAGGACGCAGCAGGACATCGACGCAGTACGGGAGGGTCTGCAGGACGGCACAATAGATGTCATCGTAACCGACCACGCGCCCCATCATGCTGATGAAAAGCGCAGCGAGTTCGATAATGCGCCCTTTGGCATCTCGGGCATCGAGACCTCGATAGGCTTAAGTATGAAACTCGTCGACGATAAGGTCCTCACCCTGACCGAACTGGTCCGGAAGATGGCTTTCATCCCGGCACAAATCCTGGGACTCAAGGACAAGGGGAGTCTGAGGCCAGGTGCGGACGCTGACATCGTCATACTCGATACGACAAAGGAATATACCGTTGACCCGGCCGGTTTTCTCTCAAAAGGTAAAAACACGCCATTTCAGGGATGGGTGCTCAGGGCGGCACCGGTTGTGACTCTCGCGCAAGGAAGGATATACCGATGGGATTAAAGGCATTACTCGTTCTATCTGACGGTATGGTATTTGAAGGCACCATTTTTGGTGCTGAAGGGGAGACGACAGGCGAAGTCGTTTTCAACACATCGATGACCGGGTACCAGGAGATACTGACCGACCCGTCATACAGAGGCCAGATCGTCACCATGACCTATCCGCAGATTGGGAACTACGGCATAAATGAAGAGGACCCTGAGTCGGTCGCTGAGTCGGTCGCTGAGTCGGACAATAAGTCGGTCGGGGGGATAAAGGCCGAGGGGTTCATCGTCAAGGAGGCCTGCGAATTTCCAAGCAACTGGCGGTCGTCAACAGGGCTCGGAGACTATATGCGACAGCAGAACATAACCGGCATCCAGGGCCTCGACACGCGCGCCCTGACGCGGCACCTCAGGACCCAGGGTGCACAGATGGGAATAATCTCCTGCCGCGACCTCAACCCTGAAAGCCTGCTGGAGAAGGTCAGGGCGCATCCGGACATATCGGCCTTTGACTACGTCAAAGACGTTACGACATCAAAACCGTATGAATGGACCCGGGGAACATGGAAATGGGAAGCTGCAGCGAAAGTCGTCACCGATTCACCATGCACTATTCACCATTCACAAAAAAAGGTTGTTGTCTATGACTTTGGCGTCAAGCTCAACATCCTCAGGCATCTTGTTGATGCAGGGTTCCAGGTGACTGTCGTGCCGGCCCAGACACCGGCAGAAGCCGTGCTGGAGATGGACCCTGACGGCATTCTCCTCAGCAACGGGCCGGGAGACCCCCAGACCGTATCGTACGGGATTGAGAGCGCCCGGAAGCTTCTCGGGAAAAAACCGGTCTTCGGCATCTGTCTCGGCCACCAGATCCTCGGACTGGCAATGGGCGGCAGCACCTATAAACTTAAGTTCGGCCATCACGGCGGTAATCACCCGGTGAAGGACCTCGAAACGAACAAGGTCGAGATAACCTCCCAGAACCATAACTACTGCGTTGATGTAAACAGCCTCGGCGGCCAGGTACGGCTCACGCATACGAATTTGTACGACGGAACTGAAGAAGGCATGATGCATGTCGAATTGCCGGTCTTCTCGGTCCAGCACCATCCCGAGGCAGGACCGGGACCGAATGACTCAACACATCTCTTCACGCGGTTTCGGCATATGATAGCAGGCACCGCCACGGTATAGGGGTTTGCGTCATAGAACAGAATAAATTCACCCTGGAGGAAAAAGATACCTCGTTGATTTTCAGGACTGCATATTTTAATACCGGCACCGGCAGCGTGCTGCACAGCGGGATTTACAACCGGGAGTTTGCATCCATGCTCGGGTCCCTGGGTATGGCAGGTCTAGCCTATGCCGTTATCAGCATGAGCGGCAGTTCCGGGCTGGTGTCCTTTTCAGTGCTGATCGTTCTCGCCCTGGTATCCTTTCCCTTTTTCAGACGCTATATCTTCAGAGAGCACTTTCTGACAACAACGTTTGATAAAAGTTCCGGGATGGTCGGTATCAGGCAGGAAGGAATCTTCCACCGAATGGTCGCCGGCTTCCCGATGGCGGATGTCCGCTCGATACTGATCAGGACAAAGAAATCAACAATAGAAAATACGGACGCAGTCGAATTCGTAAAAAAGATATCCCTGCAGCACCATACGGCGATTCCCGGCTTCGGTGATGATTCGTCCTTATTTATACTGACGCTGATACTGGCCGATGGAACCGACAGAATCATCTTTGCAGACACCTGCATGCAGGATGTGATCGAGGCGCATGGCAGGATAAATAATTTTCTCGATATACAATCTTCTTCGTGAGAGGTTAACGTGCCAAAGAGAGACGATATAAAGAGCATTCTCATCATCGGGTCAGGCCCGATCATCATAGGCCAGGCATGCGAATTTGATTATTCAGGGACTCAGTCCTGCAAATCACTGCGTGACGAGGGATACCGGGTCATCCTGGTAAACTCGAACCCGGCCACGATCATGACCGACCCCGAGACAGCGGATGTCACCTATATCGAGCCGCTGACTGTGGACGTCCTCGAAATGATCATCGAGAAAGAGAAGCCTGACGCCATTCTGCCGACGATGGGTGGTCAGACTGCACTGAACCTCGCTGTTGAGCTTTCTGAAAAAGGGATACTCGACAGATACAACGTCGAGCTGATTGGCGCAAATATCGATGCAATCAACAAAGCCGAGGACCGTGAACTTTTCAAACAGGCGATGGCCAAGATCGGTCTGGAGGTCCCGAAGAGCGCTGCGGTCAACAGCATGCAGGATGGTCTTGAGGCGATAAAGTCGCTGGGGTTCCCCGCAATTCTCAGGCCTGCCTTCACCATGGGAGGGACCGGTGGCGGCATCGCCTATAACCAGGAGGAGTTTGTCGAGCTGCTCGAAAAGGGGATCAAGCTCAGTCCGGTCAGCCAGGTCCTGATCGAGGAGTCTGCCCTCGGGTGGAAGGAATATGAGCTTGAAGTAATGCGCGACAAGAAAGACAATGTGGTCATAGTCTGTTCCATAGAAAATTTTGATCCGATGGGGGTCCACACCGGAGATTCGATCACCGTCGCCCCGGCTCAGACGCTCACAGACAAGGAATACCAGCGGATGCGGGATGCCTCGATCGCGATCATCCGCGAGATCGGCGTCGATACGGGAGGTTCAAATATCCAGTTCGCTCTGGACCCGCTGGACGGCAGAATGATTGTCATCGAGATGAACCCCAGGGTTTCGCGGAGCTCTGCGCTGGCCTCAAAGGCCACCGGCTTTCCGATCGCAAAGATCGCTGCAAAGCTGGCAGTTGGTCTGACGCTCGACGAGATCAGAAACGATATAACCAGAGAGACCCCTGCATCGTTTGAACCGGCGATAGATTATGTCGTGACCAAGTTCCCCAGGTTCGCCTTTGAGAAATTCCCTGAGGCCGACCCGGTGCTCACCACGCAGATGAAGTCGGTCGGCGAGGTGATGTCGATCGGCAGGACGTTCAAGGAATCCCTCCAGAAGTCGCTACGAAGCCTGGAATCTGATACTTACGGTCTTGAGGAGGTAGAATCAAACGCCGAGAAGATTAAGATCAGGCTGAAGATCCCGGGATCAGAGAGAATCTGGTATATAGCCCAGGCCTTCCGCATCGGCATGACCGTCGATGAGATCCATGACCACACAAAGATCGACACCTGGTTTTTGCATCATGTCAAACAGATTGTAGATTTTGAAGACACTATAAAACAACACCGGGGACAAGCAGCTTGCGGCAAGCAGCAAGCGGAAAATGCTATCCATACTCCCCTTGACCCTGCTTTTCTCCGTGAGGCCAAAGAGTATGGGTTCTCTGACAGAAGACTGTCGCAGCTTCTCCAGCTGGGGGAGAAGGAGATCAGAGATTACAGAAAGTCTCAGGGGATAGTACCGGTGTATAAAATGGTCGATACCTGCGCAGCAGAGTTTGCCGCCTACACACCATATCTTTACTCGACCTATGAAAAGCCGTTCTACCGTCTTGGGGGTCCGAAGGCTGAGAGGTCTGCGAGCTGTTTTGAGTCCGAGACAAACGCTACCGACAAGAAAAAAATCATAATTCTCGGATCAGGCCCGAACAGGATCGGCCAGGGGATCGAGTTCGACTACTGCTGCGTGCATGCTGTCTTTGCGCTGCGCGAACTCGGCTTCGAGACAATCATGATAAACTGCAACCCTGAGACGGTCAGCACTGATTATGATACTGCTGACAGGCTCTATTTTGAGCCGCTCACGATCGAGGACGTGCTGCATATCATCGAGGCTGAAAACCCTGTCGGCGTTATCGTCCAGTTCGGCGGGCAGACACCCCTGAAGCTCGCGGTGCCACTCGAAAAAGAAGGGATACGGATACTCGGCACCTCTCCGGATTCTATCGATCGTGCAGAGGACCGAAGACGGTTCAAGGAACTGCTCCACAAACTTGATCTCAGGCAGCCTGACAGCGATACCGCCATGACGGTCGACGAGGCGGTCCGGGCGGCCACAAGTATCGGATATCCGGTCATGGTCAGACCGTCTTATGTCCTGGGCGGTCGGGCAATGGAGATCGTCTATGATGAGGACTCCCTGAGGAACTACATGGAGCGGGCGGTCAAGACAGCTCCGGAACATCCAATCCTGGTTGACAAGTACCTGAACGACGCGATCGAGGTCGATGTGGATGCTGTCTCTGACGGCATTGATGTTGTCGTCGGCGGTGTCATGGAACATATCGAGGAAGCAGGCATACATTCAGGCGACTCTGCCTGTTCGCTGCCGCCCTACTCCCTCAGCGCCGGAATTATTGAGCAGATCAAGTGTCAGACCAGGGCACTCGCAAAGGAACTGGAGGTCATCGGTCTGATGAATATCCAGTTTGCGGTCAAGAAAGACGAGATATACATACTTGAGGTGAATCCGCGGGCCTCAAGGACGATTCCGTTTGTCAGTAAAGCAACCGGAGTGCCTCTCGCCAAAATTGCCGCAAAGATACTGGCCGGCAAGAAGCTCGCTGAGCTCGGCCTGACAACAGAAAAAGTCATCAGCCACGTTGCGGTCAAGGAGGCGGTATTCCCGTTTGACAAATTTCCGGGCGTCGATACCATCCTCGGACCTGAGATGAAGTCGACCGGAGAGGTGATGGGGATCGATGAGGACTTCGGCCGCGCCTTTGCAAAGTCACAGGCCTCGGTCAGGAACGTCATCCCGCTTTCAGGCAAAATTGTGATCAGCATACGTGATGCGGACAAACCCGGCATCTGTTCAATTGTCGAGAGGCTTTACAGAGCAGGGTTCTCGGTCATCGCCACAAGGGGTACCGCAGAATTCCTGAGCAATAAAGGGCTTGAGGTCGAGATCATCAACAAGGTCGTCGAGGGCAGGCCTCATATCGTCGACCTGATCAAGAACAAGGAGATCGTCTTCGTCATTAACACGGTCAGCGGCGCACAGGCACAGAAAGACTCCTTCTCGATCAGAAGGAGCGCTCTGCAGTATGGCATCCCTTATACCACGACCGTCGCCGGAGCGCGCGCCGTCGTCAATGCGATCGAGATGATGAAGAAAAACAAATTGACGATAAAATCGCTCCAGGAATACCACAAGCAAGGCTGACGTCCCGGTTTATTGACGCAGGGATACATTGCACTGACAGACCGTCTTGCCGGACGGTCTATCTACCGACAACCTTCTTTTCTATCTGGGTGCAGAGTCCGAGGAGCATGTTCAGCTCCCATTCGGTGAGCCCTGCCCTGCCGATGAAGTGCTTCAGATTGACGATGATGTTTTTCATCAGGTTATTATCGTCCCGGGGAACATAGTCAAGCAGTTCCAGGACCATGGATATTCTTTTATAGAGGGCCCCGATTTCTTCACGGGTCGTCAGGTCCTCTATCAGGGCCGAGTTGTCAAACCGCTTCTTCCGGGCGGCGCCGTAGCGCCCCTCCATCTCCTGCCCATGCTTGGAAAGCTCGTAGGCAACGATCAGAACGGCCTGTGAGAGGTTCAGCGAAGGCTGGATTTCACTGCTCGGTATCGTAATCATAAAACCGCACTCATCGATCTCATCGTTGCAGAGTCCGCTCGCCTCCCTGCCGAACAGGACCGCGACTTTATTCTCTGCTGAAACCTCACGAATCCTCGCTGCGCCTTTTTCAGCAGGCAGGCTGACTCCGCGTCTTCTGCCCATTTTCCGCGATGTTCCAACCACCATTACTTTGTCCTGTATCGCCTCCTTCACCGAATCATACACCGGCGCGGCATCAAGGACATCATGGGCGTTACGGGCGAACCACCGCCCCTCTTCAGACATGGTATCAGGGGGTTTCACCAGACAGAGGTTTCTGAACCCCATATTCTTGATGGCCCGTGCAGAGGCCCCGATATTCCCCTGCTCCTCAGGTTCAACAAGGATAAAATACACATTATTCTTCCAGTCATCCATGCTGTAGTCTATCAGGTCTCACCGCCCCGGCTCAATCTTGATCAGTTCTTGAAAAATCAAAGGAAGCCGTCAATCTTTATTCTTTAGCTTTTGCCTGCCTTATGATATATTATTTATCAATAAGCATTATTAATAATCCGTTCAGGAGGATACAATATGACTGCCATAAAAAGAATCGGCGTGATCACCAGCGGCGGTGATTGCGGTGGACTCAATGCCGTTATCAAGGGTATAGCCAGAGAGGCATATTCACTCGGCATAGAATCTGTGGTCATCCCGAACGGCTATGCCGGACTCTACAATCTGGTCGACCTCGATGATGTGGTCCTCCTGAATGCAGAAAGGGTAAGCCGTATAGAGGCGTCGCTTGCAGGTTCAGAGGCCGGGCACTCCAGGGTGAAGATCAGCAAAATAGCAGACCCTCAGAAGTATGAGCGCATCAAGAACGGGCTGAAGAAATTTTCCATAGATGCCCTGATCATCAGTGGCGGGGATGACACCGGCAGTGTTGTTGTTGATCTGTCATCACAGGGAATTCCCTGCATCCATGTGCCGAAGACCATGGACCTCGACCTCCAGCCCTACAGCGTCGGCGGTGATTCCTCTGTCAACCGCATCTCGGTATTCGCCAGGGACCTTAAGACAACAGGGCTGAGCCATAACCGCATCATGGTCGTTGAGGTGTTCGGCAGGTACGTGGGGCACACGGCCTTCAGGGGAGGGGTCGGCGCTGAAGTTGACTGTATCCTGATACCCGAGGTGCCGGTGGACTTTGATGTCGTCTATGACCATATGAAAACAACCTACTTCAACCGGATTCTCAGAAGCGACGTCAAGGCCGGGACGTATATGATCGTTGTTGCAGAAGGTCTGAAAATTGCGGGCGGGGATATGCTTTATGACGAGTCGGCAGGCGTGGACGCATTCGGCCATAAGAAGCTGGCCGGAGCCGGTAAATATGTCAGACAACAGCTCGAGAAGAGGCTGAAGGCAGACCCTGAGGTGATCGACTTCATGAAGAAAACCGGCATGCATGTGCCCGGTATTTATGTTATTCCTGAGGTCAGGGAAGTGACACCGGGGCATCTGGTGCGGTCAGGAGGTTCATCTGCCTATGATGTCAATTTCGGCTACAAGGCAGGTGCTGCAGCAGTATTCCTCCTGCTTGAGGGAAAAACCGGCAATACTGTTGTCAGTGTCGAGGGACAGAGGATTTCCTATCTGCCGACAGAAGAGGCTATAAAGAGGAGAGAGGTCGATGTCAAGGAAATAGCCCTGTTTGAGAGCCTTGGCACCTGTTTTGGAAGAAAGCCGGAAAAGTACCTGTATGAGTTTGTTGAGGAGAACCGCCAACCGCAAAGACACCTGTAACTCTTTGACAATTTATTAACAGTCTCAAAATAGAATTGATCTTCAGAAGTCCTTGTCGTCATGCCCGAGTGCCTCTGTCGGGCATCCATTCTTGGTTGAAATTGGATTCCCGCCTTCGCGGGAATGACGGCCAAAAGGTACAGACTATTATGAGACCCTTCTTAAACTCCTCTTAAAGCGCCGCCGGTCTTTGTAAGAATATATTCGACAAGTCCCTTATGGATTGATTCGACCTCGGCATCGGTGAGCGTTCTGTCAGCAGACCGGTAGATGACGCGGAAGGCAAGACTCTTTTTGTCTGCCGGCATATTTTTTCCTTTATAGTAATCAAAGAGTTCAATGCTCTCGATGACTGCCGAATCGTATTCGCTGAAATATCCGGTGACAGCAGCGGCGGTAACATCCTCATCAAGGATAATCGCGATGTCACGCTCGATAGCCGGAAACTTAGGGATCTGGCTGTAGATCTTTTTCCGCATCAGCAGGCCGAGGATCCTGTCAAGGTCCAGCTCAAAGACGATGACCTCAGGCTTGCTGATCTTGAGGTCGAGCTTCTCGATCACCGTCGGGCTCAACTCACCGATATAGCCAACCTTGCGGCTCTGCAACGAAATATCAGCGGCCTTGCCTTTGTGCAGGAACTTCTCGACAGACATCGGGTATGACAGTGCGCTGATCCGCAGCTCGTCGAACACTGTCTCAAGGGCGCCTTTCACTGCAAAGAACCCCGGCAGGTCCTGCTTCCAGATGGACGGGGACCTATCGCGGTAGAAGATACCCGATAGCCGCAGTTTTTCTGCAGGAAGCTGGCCCCCTTCATCAATAAAAACCTTCGAGAGTTCGTAGAACCTGATATCCCTGACTCCCCGTGCGATATTGTGCAGGAAGTTCTGTATCAGAGCGGGTACGAGCGTCGTCCTCATATGCCCGTCTTCCTGTCTGAGCGGATTCATAACCGCGATATGTTTTCGGCGCTCATCGTCCGCAGGGATCGAGAGCAGGTCAAGATCGCTGCTGTTCATGAAACTGTAATTAATCGCCTCAGTAAACCCGGTCTTGCGGACCGCATCCCGAACCCTTTGCACATCTGACTCCCGTTGGTTAAGGCTTCCGTCCGATAGTACCGTCCTTGGGACCCTGGCCGGAATATTGCCGAACCCGTATAAGCGGGCTATCTCTTCAACCACATCCACGGTATGCCGGATATCTCGCAGGTATGCCGGTGGCGTGACAACAAAGGTGTCGCCTTTATCTTCGGTTGCGATCCCGATCCTCCCGAGGATATCGAGCATCTCCTGCTTCGTTATCTGTGTGCCCAGCAGCTGGTTGATCCGGAGGTAAGAAACCTCGGTCCTGACCGGGACATACTTCTCGGGGTATGCATCGACGAGCTCATGGATCGTACCGCCCCCGGTCTCCTGCATAAGCAGGGCCGCACGGTCCAGTGCCTTATCGAGGAATTCAATGTCAGTCCCCCGCTCAAACCGGTAGGAAGATTCGCTCCTCAGTCCCAGCTGTTTCGAAGTCCGTCTGATGGAGGTCGGTTCAAAATATGCGCTTTCAAGAAAGATATTCTTCGTTGTCCCGGTCACGCTCGAATCTGCACCGCCCATAACGCCGGCAACGGCAACCGGGTTACTTCCGTCCCAGATCAGGAGTGAGTCTGCATGCAGGTCTCTCTCAATGCCGTCAAGCGTTGTAATCTTCGCGCCCTTCCCTGCGCGGGCCACCCGTATCTTCCGGCCGGCAAGCCTGTCTGCATCAAATGCATGCAGGGGATGCCCGAATTCAAGAAGAACATAGTTCGTCACGTCAACGATATTATTAATCGCCCTGATACCACATTTTTCGAGCCGCTCCTTCAACCACTGTGGCGATTCACCAACCGTCACCCCGCTGACTTGCCGGCCTGCATAACGGCCACACAGATCTCTGTCAATAATCTCGACGCTGACCTCAGATGCCGGGAGATTGCCCCCTACTTCTGTCCGGGGCATTTTAAGCGGGAGGCGCAACGCTGCAGCAACCTCGCGGGCAATACCGAGCATGCTGAGACAGTCGGGTCTGTTCGGCGTAACATTGACCTCGAAGATCATGTCATGGTCATCATGGCCAATACGGCCCATCCCTTCGATCTCGATAACCGTATCGCCTGCGACCTTCTCGATCCCTTCGATCTCGAGGCCTGCCATAGTCAGCCTGTCGGCAATCTCCTGGGGAGCAGCTGAAAAAGCAACAAATTGTTTTATCCAGTTGAGTGATACGCGCATAATTTGTTCCTAAAATTGCCTCAAAAATCTGAGGTCATTTTCGAAAAAAAGCCTCAGGTCATCGATCCCGTATTTAAGCATGGTAATCCGTTCAACACCCATGCCGAACGCAAATCCGGAGTATGCCTCAGGGTCATACCCTGCCATCTCAAAAACACGCGGATTGACCATACCGGAACCCAGGATCTCAAGCCAGCCGGTCGTTTTACAGATCCTGCACCCCCTGCCGGAACAGAATATGCAGCCGATATCTACCTCCGCGCTCGGTTCGGTAAACGGAAAATAACTCGGCCTGAAGCGGACCGGTGTGTCTTTTCCAAAAAGGTTATGGATAAAAAGCTCAAGCACACCCTTCAGGTCGCTGAACGAGACGTCCGTATCAACCATAAGCCCCTCAACCTGGTGGAACATCGGTGTATGCGTTACATCAGAATCGCACCGGTAGACCTTGCCGGGGACGATGATCCGGAGTGGCGGTCTTCTCTTCTCCATCACCCTGACCTGCACCGGAGAGGTATGAGTCCTCAGAACAACATCATTGGAGACATAGAACGTGTCCTGCATATCACGGGCCGGATGGTCCTTCGGGATATTCAGGGCCTCGAAATTATAATGATCCAGTTCAATCTCAGGCCCCTCCTCGATGCCAAAGCCCATCGATACGAAGATGCCCTTGATCTCCTCAAGAATCTGGCTGATCGGATGTGACCTGCCAAACAGGCCCGGCCTTCCCGGAAGCGTGATGTCGAGCCTCTCGGCCAGGAGCCTTTTTTCCTGCTCGCCATTTTTGAAGGAGACCTCACGGTTCTTCAACTCGGACTCGACAAACTCTTTTATCTCGTTGAGGGTCTTGCCGAAGGCGGGTCTCTGCCCGGGTGAAACGGAAGAAAGGGATTTTAACTGTGCCGTTAAAACCCCTTTCTTGCCTGAGTATCTATTGCGGAGTTGCTGTAGTTCTGATAAGCTCTGCACCGAAGCAAGTTCGGACTGAAAAGATTCCTTTAGCGCAACAAGTTCATCCACCTGAATCTTATACCTGAATCTTATAAATGAGTCTTAGGAAGCAAGATTTGCCTTTACCGTCTCGGCGATAGAACTGAATGCAGACGGATCGCTGTAGGCAAGGTCTGCGAGGGCCTTTCTATCGAGCTCGATCTGTGCCTTCTTCAGCCCATGCATGAACTGACTGTAGTTCAGCCCCATACTCCGCACCGCAGCGCTGATCCTGATAATCCACAGCGCCCTGAACTCACGTTTTTTGACCTTGCGGTCGCGATATGCATACTGAAGACCTTTATCAACGGTCTCGGAAGCGACCTTGAAGAGGCGGCTTTTTGCGCCGTAATATCCCTTGGCCCTATCGAGGATCTTTTTGTGTCTCTGTCTTGTCTTGATTCCACCTTTTACTCTTGGCATTGTTTCCTCCTGAAAAAGAACTGCAATAAGACCGGGCTTCCCGAGGGAATCCCGGCTTAATAGTCCCTGATTTTAATGTATTAACCGTATGGTAATAGCTTCTTTATATTATCGCGGTCGGTCTTGGCCACCAGAGTGCTCTGCCTGAGATGTCTCATTCTCTTGGCAGACTTGCTGGTCAAAAGATGACTGGTAAAGCCCTTGCTCCTTTTAACCTCGCCTGTTGCTGTAATCTTAAACCGTTTTGCTGCGCCTTTGTGCGTCTTCATCTTCGGCATATAATCCTCCAGAACATAAACATAAGATAACTTAATGTATTCAATAAGACTTAATATTATACATAAATGAACAATTAATGTCACTGAAAACAGGGGGGATGGATTCATTTATCATAAATAGTTTGTTTTTTGTCCGTCATTCCCGAGGTCCTTAATCGGGAATCCATTGTTTTCAATGTGTTCTGGATCCCCGGGTCAAGCCCGAGGATGACAATCTTTTATTTTTAGGGACAGACTCGAAATAAGCATTTCAATGGTATAATAAAGCATGAAAAGTTTCATAAACCCGGAGGCCCTATGAAGAAACGTACCACGATACTTCTCCTTCTCTTCTTTGTTCTGTATATGGATTTTTCCTCGATGGCTGCAGCTGCCGACAGGATAACCTGGAGCACCCTTCATGACGGCATAATCAGGGCAAAGGCTGAAAAAAAGGCGATGATCGTCGATTTTTTCTACAATATGGATTGCCCACGCTGCGCAAAGCTCCAGAAAGAGGTCTATGAAAACCCGGCCATCGCAAAAAAGATCATGGACGAATTCATCCCGATCAGGGTCGATCTTACGAAAAAACTGACAAAAGATGAAGAGCAATTAGGAGAGAAATATGATTACAAGAAAGACTGTCTGCTCATTTTCCTTGATTACGACAACAACCTCATAAAGGACCAGACCGGCAAGAAACTCTGCTTCATCGACAAAGTCGACCCGGATGAGTTCATTCAGTATCTCGACCACATAAAGAAGACATATTACAAATCACAATAACCGTTGACTCAGGACGAACAGTTCTCCGGCAGGAACAGTTCTTGTTTTGCAGGATGTTATAGTGCCCTAGTCACTAGGAGTCTTTTTTCATGGGGGGAATTTTCAGTGGCCCGGCAGGCGGCATCTTATTATTAACAGGGGAGGGAATATCTGCCACGAACTTCTTCCCATGCCGTTTTTCATCTTCGAGTCTCAGTATATTGAGAAGATTTTCAACGCTGTTTCCAAGGTCCTCTGTTTCGTGCGCTATTATTTCGAAGAACTCCTGCCTCTTTGCTCTGGCGACGTGTTTGCTCTGTCCAAGGTAATATATCGCCCCCTTGATGGAATTCAGCGGCGTACGAAGTTCGTGCGATATCTGGGTGAGGACCTCGGGTTCAGACAACCCGGAATCCAGCGGTTTTTTGATTACCTCTTCAAGCTCTGCAGCCTTGGATTGTAACCGGGAATTCAGAAAGGCGTTCTCAAGGATTATGGCAGCCTGATTCGCTATGATCTTGAGGAGGGCAAATTCATCTTCAGCAAAGGGTTCCCCCGTTTTCTTGTCGTTAATGTTAAAGACCCCAAGCAATCTCTTCCTGCAGATGACCGGGCATGAGATGAAAGACTTTGTCTTGTAATGATTCCTTTTTTTCGACTTGAACCTTCTGTCGTTATCAATGTCCCGGACTAGCAACGGGGTCCTGTTTTTGGCAACGACACCAGCAATGCCCTCCCCAATTTTTTCGCTGAAACTCGACATCAACTGACTGTCAGTGCCCCGTGCAGCAAGGATAAAGAGTTCTCCGCTTTCGTTAATCAGCATGAGAGACCCTGTCTCGGCATTCGTATATTCCAGGGCAAGGTCCAGCATGAGATTCGCTATGGCCTCGACACTGTCCGAGACGACTATGGCACTGGAGATTTCCTCTAGAATTGCGAACTTTCGTTTTATAAGGTCCATAGTCTTCCTTTTTAGTATATGATAATTATATCGACAGTATTATTCAACTCTTTTGTGGTGCAGCTTTTCAGGGACATGACCTCTGTCCCGACCCGTAACCCGTATCTTCATGGCGGAGTTCCTCCTGCGACAAACCTTTATTGACGCCTTTCCTGCAATAGGTGTCGTACAAAACCGCGCAATCCTTGCCCTGGAGCTTTGCCCTGCGCAACGCAAGGTCGGCCCTCTCGATGACATCTTCGACCGGTTGTCTGCAGTCGTTATATACAGCAATCCCGATGCTCACCGTAAGCTTCCTCCCGGGGAACTTCTCAGTTCCTGATTGTCTGATCTTTTTGATTTCTCTTCTGATCCTCTCCGCAACCATTAAAGCCGTCGCCTCTGCCGTTTCCGGCATAATAATCGCAAATTCCTCTCCGCCAAATCTGGCAAGGATATCATTTGCCCGTATCGTGCGGGCCATCACCTTTGCTATCTGTTTCAATATTCTGTCTCCGGCAAGATGCCCTTCGTTGTCATTATAGCGCTTAAAGTCATCGATATCCAGCATGACGAGACTGAACATATCTGCTGAACGCTTCACCCGCTGATGCTCCTCACCAAGACGCATATTGAAGTAGCGGCGATTGAAGAGACCCGTAAGAAAATCGGTGGTCGAGAGTTCCCGAAGATGCTCTAATTCTCTATAGCAGCTTGAGACCTTCAGGATCAGGAATATATGGGAAGAAAATACAGAAAGAAGAGAAAGGTCGTCTTCAGTAAAAGGAGTCCCCGAACGCTTATCGGAAAGGCTCAATACGCCAATCGTCTCATCCCCAATCCCGAGAGGAAGAATAACCGACGAGGGCGTCTTATACCGGGGTCTCGGACACAGCACATACTTGCTGATGCTCTCGGCACAGTCAGTAACAATAGGGACGCCCTCTGCATAGACTCTGCCCGCAATACCCTCCCCTGACCGTATCCTTATGTTCTCAATGAGCCACCGATCGCCTCCTGTAACAGCGCTCACCCGAAGCGCGCGCGTGCTTTTGTCCGCCAGCATAAGGGAGCACTTTTCCGCATTGACAAGGTTTGCAGCAGCATTCGTGATACTGTAGTAGAGCTTATGAGGGCTCTTGCATTCACCATAAAGCATGTTTACCTTATGGTAGACAGGAATCAATTCAGTTGCCATGCGTAACAAGACCTTTCCCTCCTCATAGTCCGCACCCGCAGGACATTCCCCCCGGGCATTCCCCCCGGACATTCGCCATAATTGCGTATTTCTGCGCAAGGCAGGGCCAACAACCTGCCTTGCTGAGATCCTGAGACCACCGCTATTCATAATGCTGTTTTATTAGCAATAACCATACCCGACCATGAAACACCCGATTCCCGATACTTTATTCACTCAATTAAGCACGACACTTAGCTTTTTTCTATCGGGAAGAACGTGAATTCGGGATGGCCGTAATGACCCCGCATCAAGATGTATCTGAATGCACCACAAAAGTTTATTTTTGCTGTCAGGTCTGTATCCTTTTGATACAGACCTGACAAACCACCCAAAATCGGTTGATACATGCTATACTATGCAAGTAGTTCATCCTGATAACTCCCTGTAACCGCATGTTTTTCCGGGATTTGAATTCTGATGCTCTAAATGAAGCTGGGGAAGTGGGTGCTGGCATGTGTCTTGCTAAATTCAGGGTATAACTATCATTCTATAATTTTCCGGCATAAGGGAGTATTTAATGATTGACCACGGGTTACAAACAAAAAAACGAAGGATTTTTACCATAAAACCACAAATAGCCCCAAAAATAGCAATAGTATTGCGCAATGAACTGTTCGGGGGCTTCATTATCGTCCTGATTTTCTTTCTGCTCTTATTGAGTTCCTGTGCAAGCAATGCAACGCTGACGCAATCTGTTCTCTTGCAGCATGCTTCACCAGCCTCATCGGAAAAGGCCGAGCTTCTGAATACAAAACTCATCAACAATAATGCGGTATCACGACAGGTCGGCTCTTCCGCCGATTACAAGATAGGACCTGAAGACCTGCTCGAGATTGATGTCTTCCAGGTCCCTGAATTGAAGACATCGGCGCGGGTCAGTGCAAAAGGGTATATAAAACTGCATCTTGTTGACAAGATCGAGGCCTCCGGGCTCTCGGTCGCAGAACTGGAGTCCCTCATCGCAAAAAGGCTTGAGCAGTACATGACAGAACCCGTCGTCAGTGTCTTTGTCAAAGAGTTCAGGAGCCAGCAGGTTTCGGTTTTGGGGTCAGTGAAGAATCCGCTCGTCTATTATGTTACCGGCCAGAAATACCTCCTCGATATGCTCTCATTGGCCGGGGGGCTGACTCCGGAGGCAGGGACCGACTGTATCGTACAGACCGTGACGGGTGGTTCCACGGAGAAGAATGCCAGGGAAAGGATCGTTATAGACCTGAACGAATTATTGATAAAGGGCAGGACTGAGTTGAATATCCCGGTACACTCAGGCGACGTCATTCAGGTTCCCCGAAGCGGGATATTCTTTGTAACCGGTTCTGTCCAGGCGCCGGGGGAATTTCAGCTAAGGGGCAAGACTACACTCACACAGGCCCTCAGCATGGCAAAGGGTCTCAGCTTCGAGGCATCAAGCTCTGCTATAAAAATATACAGGGACACCGGAAACCCCCAGCGGGAGGTCTTAGACGTTGACTATGACTCCATTTTGGCAGGAAAAACGCTTGATACTGAATTGATAGACAGAGACATCATTATCATAGGCAACAACCCAATAAAGGTCTTCATCAAAGGTCTCGGCGGCGCCATCAATCTCGGTGCTGTCAGTCTGGGTAAGGGTTACTAGGAAGGGTAGCATGGAGGACAACAATAACAGAGAGATCCCCCGGCAGTATGCCGTGAAACCCTATGAACCGGCTGAATTACCGCCCTCACCGTTCATCAGATATAGCAGTTATGAACAACAGGAACAGGAAGATACTCATTTAAGAGATTACATATCTGTCATCCTAAAAAGAAAATGGATTGTCCTGTCGTTCTTCGTGGCAGTGGTTATCACCACTGCTGTCGTTACCTTCTCCATAGTTCCGCTGTACCGGTCAACGGTCGTTATAAAAATTGACAAACAAGGTCCGAACGTTCTCTCCTTTAAGGGGATGACCAGCCTCGATACAGACACGTATGAGACACAGGGCGAAATACTGAAAAGCAGGAGCCTGGCTGAAAGGGTAATCAGAAAGCTTGAGCTCGATAAAAACAAAGACTTCCTGCCCATCGAGGATAAGCTATCCGCAATAATGAGTTCGATCACCGATCCGATAATGAAGGTTTTTTCATATTTCATACCATCCGGAACGAAGAATGATGAGGGGAATGATCGGGGGAAGGATGAAGGGAACAACGGAAAAAACATTGAGGGCACGCCAAAGGCACCCCAGAAAGAAGAGATTCCGGCTTACCTGAGCTATTCTCTGATAAGCAGACTCGAAGTCGTTCCTGTCAAGAACTCACAACTCATGAAGATAAGCTTCATATCTCACAAACCGGGGATTTCTTTCAATATCGCCAATGCCATAGCTGATGAGTATATCGGTTATGATCTCGATAGCCGGGTCGATGCAGGCAGGGAGGCAAAGGAATTTCTCGAAAAGCAGATTGAAAACACCAGGACCAAGGTGGACGCCTCTGAAAGATTACTCAATGAGTATGCCTCAAAAAATGAAATAATATTTATCGACAGCGACAAGCAGAGCGTGCTGACGAGGAAACTGTCCGATATCTCATCTTCACTGAACAGTGAAACTGCCGAGAGAATGCGGAAAGAGGGCTTATACAGACAGATAGTCGAATCCGGCGCGAACAATCCCGCCATTATCAATAATGGCCTGATAATGGGGTTAAAGAGTCAATATGCAACGCTCGAAGCCGAATACCTGAATCTTACAAAGACATTTACACCCGATTATCCGAAGATGCAGAATATGAAACGCCAGCTGGATGCCATTCGCCGCAACATTGAAAAAGAAGAGGGCGTTCTGACCAAATCGATAGAATCCGACTATAAGGCCTCGCTCAAAAAGGAAGCATACCTCCAGGCTGCACTGGAGGGCCAGAAACGAAAGGTCCTTGATTTCCAGGAACGGGCCGTCCAGTACCAGTCGCTGAAAAGACAGGTCGAAGTCAATAAGGAGTTACACAATAATCTGCTGCAGAGACTTAATGAGGTGGGCGTGGCCGCCCTGAGCAAATCAACCAACATCCAGATCATCGACCGGGCATTATATCCGAAACATCCGGACAAACCGAATAAGCCACGAAACTTTTTCCTATCCCTGGTTTTCGGGCTGCTTGGTGGCGTCGGCCTTGCCTTTTTAGTGGACTACTTTGACAACAGCGTCAAAGACACCGATGAAATCGAGAAGAGAATGCACATGACCTCCCTGGGCATGATACCGTATCAGCCGCAACTGAATGCGGAGAAGAGGCCGCAGGTGATCAGCTCTGAATTCACCAACCCCGTTGCAGAAGCGTTTCGCTCCATAGGCACCTTTATCATGTTGTCGTCACCCACAACACCGCCCAGGAAAATACTCGTCACCAGTCCCGGAGCAGGTGAAGGC
>JBARHQ010000244.1:0-5517 GCA_049799315.1 Thermodesulfovibrionales bacterium
CCAAAGCGTCCCCAAATTCCCGTGGACGCTAAAGATGTGGAAGAAAATGTGGGATGGGAATATTATCTCTCGCAGGATGGAAATTCCGTATATTTGAAAACAACGGAATATCACCCAGACCCCATTAGACTTACAACGAAGCACCTACAGCTGTTCTTCAGTTTGATAAACAAAACAAAGTGACGAAGACCGTCGAGAATATGGACCTTGAAAAAGTGCGTAGATCATTCCGTCCGCAAAAAGTAAAAGTATTATTTATAGGTGAATCCATTCCAGTTGGGGGGACTTTTCTCTACCTTGGCAATTCAAATTTGGCTAGGTACACACAAGAAGCATTTTCTATCGCATACGGTGTTCAATTTGAGAGCACTCAAATGTTTCTAGATGAATTTAAGGCCAAAGGATTCTATCTGGATGACTTATGCCCAATTCCAGTAAATCACATGAATAATGCAGAGCGGGTAGTGATATACGAAGAATCTGCGGCCAATTTTGCCGAGAGATTAAAGGAAATAAGGCCAGAAGCCGTTATAACTGTCAAACGTACAATAGAAGCTCATATAAGCAGGGCGTTAATAATAGCAGGGTTGTCTAATATTCCGAATTATTCACTTCCATTTCCCGCAATGGGGCATCAGATGCAATATGTTCAAGAGCTATCTGAAGTGATACACGATTTAAAGAATAGAAAAATCATTGCGGAATCTCTTTAGGATAAATGGCGCATCATTGTACGGGTAGATGAAAAAGACTGCTCGTCATCATCACTATCTGTCCCAATGTTATTTGCGGGGCTTCACTAAATCAGGACAACATAAACGGGGTCAGGTCTTTGATCTTGGCATGCCCAGGATAGTGTCAAGAATCTTTCGCACATTTGATCTAGTGGCCTCATCTGACTTTCCCTATGCTGCCAATTCCCTGTAGGTTGAAGCGATTCCGTGGGGGCTGCCTGTTATTTGGAAAGCCATTAGGGACGTTGCCAACTTAAACAACATATGCACAAAGAAGAATAAATAGGGACACATCCGAATGGCGCTAATTTAAGCTGCCTCAGCATGATATCGGTTCCTGTGCTGAATCTCTTTCATTTCGTGTCTTGGTAGGGTCATTAACTGGTAATTTTTCTTGCGTCTTTTAAGGTATCTGGGTTCACTTCGCCCAGGACGTTGACTGAGCGGCGTGTTGGTCATGGCTTCATACAAATCACTGATCAGCCTGAACCGCTCCGGCCCACTGATCTTCGCCTGAGTTAAATGTGGCTCCCAGTTGCGAAGTGCCTGCACACTGCCCTTGAAACTAACGACTCTGGTCTTGAGATCCACCTCTTTCGCAGCCTCGCACATCAATCGCCGGATGCAGTTGTATGCGACAAAATGCCAGAACCGTTATAATGAATATATGGACGCAGCATTAGTATTGGCGAGATTCTGGGGCATTATATTGGTTGTCCTTTGCGGCTCCATGCTGATCAATGCAAAGTTCTATGTCAGGCTGGTCAAGGGACTCCAGGATGAATCAGTGAGATTCCTATATTTTTATCTTGTGCTGGTCATCGGGGCTGTGAACGTGTCGTTCTTGAATGAATGGGCATGGAATCTTCGGGGTCTGGTTACACTGCTGGGGTGGGGAGCCTTGTTAAAAGGATCATTCGGGATATTGCTGCCTGATTTGTCAAACAAGATTATTCAAAGGGTCAAGCTGACTTCCATGATGATATATCCGACAGGGGTAAGCATGTTGATAATCGGGGCTTATCTTTTGTTTTATGGCTTTTTTTATTGACCTGCCTTAAAACGACATCAATTCCGTTGTAATCGTCGTGACAGTGCAATCGGGTTCTATCCCTATTAATCCATCGTCCTGAATCCTTCTGTGGATCACGGCTTTTAACATCTTGATGTTATCCTGGTTATTTGTTCTGACGTGTTCCAGCAGTTTCCTGTCGCCCGTCAGAAATTTCTGAAGTTCGTGACCGGGGAAGCACTTTTTGAATGAGGCTACAAAACTGTCAATGGTCTTGCCGAATGCCAGAGATGAGCAAAGCATTACGGTGATGATGGCATAAACCCTGTTGGTCATGTCATCACCACCGAGAACGCCCCTGTTGCGCCTGATTTCTTCCAGCAGGTCATCCCTGAATTTGGCAACGTTATAGTAAGCCTTGCCTGTAAGGACATCTTCAGGAGTAAAATTCCAATTCATCAGAAGTTTCGGAAGAAAGCTGGAGTTATTTTACAGCGTCCTTAAAGCCCTTGCCAGCCTTGAACTTAGGTGACTTTGAAGCTTTGATCTTGATTGCTGCTCCTGTCTGAGGATTACGCCCGGTCCTTGCCGCTCGCTTGCCGATAGAGAACGTCCCGAACCCTACCATCGTAACCTTGTCACCCTTCTTGAGGGTCTTCTTGATGCCATCCATGAAGCTCTTGAGTGCTGCGTCTGCTTCTGACGTGGAGATGTCTGCATCCTTCGCCATTTTTTCGATAAGTTCCTGCTTGGTCATGTTGCCTCCCCTTGAGATAAATAGATAGTGAATTATAACCGATTGAGTCAACGAGCTGATATATAGAGATCTTTTCAAGCGGTTGTTGAGCCGGCTGAGGATTCTCTGATCCAGGGCAATAAAAAAGTGGTGCTCGTTTCTCCTCATCCTCAGCGGTTTGATACGCACAGATACACTTTTACTCCCGTACGTTACGTCCGAAGACCTAAACCTTGACCCTGATTCGAGAAGAACAAGGCGCCACTTTGTTCACTGTTCCTGATTTCACTATGCGCCTTTTTTAGATTATTGTCAAAGCCTTTTTTATTCTCCGGATATAACCAAACAAACAATTTAATTAATTCCATATCCTCGCGTTATGCAGTATACTGGGGTAACTAATAAAAAGGAGGTTGTGGATGAAGAAAATCATGTTTGCGTTTATGTTTGCAGTAATGCTGTTCGGTACGGTAGCGATAGGCTATGCCGAACGGGAGGATTTTCGCGGGGGAATACGCACCAGGATTCAGGACGCAAAGCAAAAAATTGAGCAGGGGATTGAAAATCGCTCGCTTACAAAGCGCGAAGCCAGGAAGCTTACGAAAGAGCTGGACGGCATTCTCCACAAAATTGACCGCATGAAGGAAGATGGCAAAATTAGTCAGAAGGAACGGGAGAGGATAAATCGCGATCTGGATAGATTGGATCGTGATATTGCCAAAGAGAAGCATGACGATGATCGCGGACGAAGAGGTGAGGATCCCCGCAAGGCTGATGGCTCAAGACATTATTGATAGACTCTGTCTCTAAGTTTCACACATACGGCAGGGGGCTTGACAAGCCCCCTGTTATCAGCTGTTAATCGGCATTGAAAATTGCCCAACCATCGGCGTCCAATATTGACCCGTGCAGGCATGAACTATTCGTTTGATAACAGTGGGTTCCTGCAGTGAAGGCTGGGTTACGCTTGGAAGCCGATTTCGCTGAAAAGTGGGTCAATCCAGTACGCCGATTAACAAATCACATGGTATCAAGTAACGGTGAACAGAAATAATGGTGATGTTACAGCATGCAGCGACTCCCAATCGGCATATCTTGCTCTGATTTGTGTATACTTTAATGACAACAATACTCTCAGGAGGAAAGACATCATGGCAATTGAAGCAAAAATTGAAGGAACCAAGCTCATTATCACGTGCGATCTTGAAGAGCCTGTACCGAGTTCATCTGGTAAGACTCTTGTCGTCGCCAGCACCAGAGGCAACATGAAGACAGATCTGACCGTAAATGGGAAACCTCTTACTATCGGATTGAATGCCTATACTTCGAAATAGAGGGAAGACCTTATTCTGGACATAACCAGACAGGGGGCACAGTCTTCCTCAAGCCCGCCTCTTCTGTAGCGTTTACAGGATTGCGGTTTTGTATTGTTTATAGCACACCTGTCACCTGCAAGATGCCGGCATTATAGAGTTTTGGGGATACATGCCATGAACTTCGAGCTGATAGATTATTCTGAATACTATTTTACAGAACTTGCAGGAGAGCCGATTTCTGAGAATCGAGGCGGGAAATTTGTCCAGATCAGGAATGAGGACAACGACAGGGAGTATATTGTGCTTTCTCCGAATAAACTCTCGATGTACCATGCCAATATCGTGGAAAGATTCTGCGAGTTACAGGGACTTGACGGTCATTGGAAGTCGGGACGGGCTTCTTACAAGATTGCAGATGATTCGTGGCGTGTGGTTGGCGGTGGACGATGGGTGATTGACTCCGGGAAAAAGACCCTGGAGTTGGGCAGCAGTTCACAGGCATATGGCAGGTTCGAACCAGCGGGACTGGAGGACAAGATACTGTCCCTGGATTCAATGAAGGGATATGTGGTCAGGATAGAGCGTGGCTGATTTGATCTAATATGTTCTGCTGGACTTTCTGGACCTGTTGGATTTAAAAGAAACATCTGCTCATAAAGCCAAACCTCTGGAGCATTTTCACCACATTGTAACAAATGCCCAAGGGGGTCACCGACGACCAAATTAATATAACCTTATAATATATAACAATATTTTATTCTACTCACCTTCTGGCATTAAAATCTCTCTATATGGCATGTTGTTTGCTTGTAAATATATAGCGAGGTGAACGATTATGGATAAAGCTAAAACAAGAGTATTGGTCTCTATACTGAAGGATTCAGCCCTCTATGAGTCCATCCCCCATGACGAGAAAATTTCTTTCCTTTTACGATTGGCAGAGGAAAACCCTTCCCTGTTTCATTCCGAAGAAACTGCCAATCATAACCGGGGTGAATTGCATAGCAACAATTCAGGGAGTTGACTTCGTCTTTAATAAAGAAACCAAAATCTCACCCCCTCCTTTGGGTAGTAGAATCCCTCCAGGACGAACCCAGTTATATTGATAGGGCATGGTTCGGATGCAGGGCCATTTATTACCACGGCCTGTTGGTACTGGTTCTTTGTTCTGGAGAAGAACCCTGGAATGGGTTACTGATCCCCACGGAACATCAGTTTCATGACGATATTCGAAAAGACCTCCGATATGTTGTTCAACATCCTGTCCTGAAGAAATGGCTTTATCTGCCCGAAGCATCTGAAGGCTTTGAATCGATGGCAATGGATATCGTGGAGAGGATCGGAATCGGGGACCGGAGGTTTGGGGTCGAACCAGGGGAACGTAAACAGAAGAGACTAAAAAAGGGCACCCCGCCGTGAAGCAGGATGCCCCTTTTTGAATCCGGCCCGGCTAGGTCCCGGGTTCTTTCTTATCTTCTTTCTTTTCCTCTGTCTTCTCAGCCTCTGTTTTTTTGTTCCTGTGTTTTCTCCCTGCCAGGAATGATGCAGCAGGGCTCCAGTTGAAGGTCGAGACCTTGGCGACTTCACCGACAGTCACGGCGAATATCTTTGTCAGGAGCAGCTGCATGACCATGGCTATGCCGATGAAGGGCAGAAAGGCGGCATACAGAAGCCCGAGGACCGGTCCTGCTGCCAGAATGATGACCGGGCTTGCCTTGT
>JBARHQ010000245.1:0-2076 GCA_049799315.1 Thermodesulfovibrionales bacterium
GTGCATATGTTTTTTTGTTTTTCTTTGATTTCACGTCATTTATCGACAGGAAGAATCCGTTTGCTGTCCTGAGAGCTTTTGAGAAGGTATGTATGGAACGTCCATTTGAAGATGTCCGCCTTATCATAAAGATTGGGGGCGCAAAGCAGCGACAAGAAGTACGCAATCGTTTTATGGCAGAACTTGAAGGATTCAAATATCGGGACAGGATAATCATTATCGATAAGTCATTTGGCAATAATGAAATCAAGAATTTAGTGCGATGCTGCGATTGTTTTATTTCCTTGCACCGGGCAGAAGGTTTTGGACGAGGCATGGCAGAGGCAATGTACCTTGGAAAACCAGTTATTGCTACTGGGTACTCGGGCAATGTCGACTTTATGAACGAAGAGAATGCCTGTCTTGTTCGCTACGATCTCATTCCTGTGAGAGAAGGCCAATACCCTTATCCAGCGGGCCAGTTTTGGGCAGAGCCTGATGTCTCCCATGCTGTTGACTACATGCTCAAACTTCTTGCTGATAAGAACTACGGACGAAAACTGGGAGCCGCAGCAAGCCGGTATCTGAGGCAATTTTTCAATTATCGCGCGATGGGACTGAAATATAAGAGGCGGATTGATGAAATATTAGGTGAAAAGAAAACACTCAAGAGTTCATCATGAATATAGGTTTCTTCATTTATATTCATGATGTGTCAATTCACGGGATAAGGAGATAGCAGCCGACATGATGAGATGTCTGGTATTAGGCGGAGGAGGGTTTCTGGGCTCGCATGCGTGTGACGCACTCCTGGGTCATGGTTATCACGTCAGGATTTTCGAGAAGCAGTATGTCAGCAAAGAAAATGTCCAGCATCTGACTGGCGATGTTGAATGGGTTGAAGGTGACTTTACGAATGAGGCCCACCTGCGCGAGGTCGTGCAGGGCGCGGACTGCATTGTCCATGCCATCGGCACGACACTGCCAAAGGACTCGAACGAAAACCCGGTGTATGACATATCTTCTAACCTGATATCCACTCTGCATCTGCTGGAGGCGGCAAAGGAGGCCGGGGTCAGGAAGATCATTTTCTTCTCATCAGGTGGCACTGTGTATGGCATCCCCGGCAAAATTCCGATTGCAGAAGACCACCCGACTGACCCCATCAGCTCCTATGGCATACAGAAGCTGGCGATTGAAAAGTATCTTTTCCTCTATCACTATCTGCACGGCCTCGATTACGCGGTCATGAGGATCTCTAACCCCTATGGCGAGCGCCAGCGCCCGATAGCCTCGCAGGGCGCTGTCGCAGTCTTTCTTTACCATGTTCTCAGGAATGAGCCTATCGAAATATGGGGTGATGGCTCTGTCACGCGTGATTACCTGCATATATCCGACGTAGCGAGGGCTATCCCATTGCTTTTGAAGTACGAAGGAAAAGAAAAGATATTCAATATCAGCAGCGGTCAGGGCTTGTCTCTTCTTGATCTTATCAGGACATTCGAAAAGGTTATCGGTCGGGCTATAGAGGTGCGCTTCACATCGGCCAGACCCTTCGATGTACCCGTGAATGTTCTCGACAATACACGCGCACGGCAGGAGCTTGCCTGGACCCCTCAGATCGACTTCGAGCAGGGAATAAAACGGACTATAGAGTTCCTTGCAAAAGTATAGCTATGAGCAACTACTTAGCAGATTTTTTCCCCAATTGAAATGAATATTACATCAGTAAGTGATATTTTCAATAATCTCTTATGGAGAGAAATGTGAACGATCCTTTATCACCACATGTCGGTATCATTGTATTAAACTGGAACGGTTGCGCCGACACGATTGACTGTATCGAATCCATCAAAAAAATCGGTTATCCCCATTACAGCCTCATCATTGTGGACAATGGTTCTACTGATGGTTCTGAAACGATAATCAGGAAACAGTTCCCTGAAATAACAGTTCTTCAAACCGGTAACAATCTTGGTTTTGCCGGTGGAATTAATGCGGGTTTGAAGCATGGATTGGAAAAAGGGATGGATTACCTCCTTGCCTTAAACAATGATACGGTGATCGATCCGGAGGCAGTCGGTGAACTGGTTAAAG
>JBARHQ010000246.1:0-3675 GCA_049799315.1 Thermodesulfovibrionales bacterium
TAGTTTATTCGGCTACGCTGCCGGCCACGACACCACGGGCTCCTTTAACACCTTCCTTGGGGTACACGCCGGCTACAGCAACTCGGGAACGTATAGCACCTCTGTTGGGCTGGAATCCGGTTTCAGCAACATTGCTGGCTCCAACAACACCTTTATCGGGGTGCGCGCCGGCTATGCAAGCACAGGCAGCGACAACGTTTTTCTTGGCATCGATGCCGGGCATAATGAGCAAGGAAATGGCAAACTCTATATAGCCAATTCCCCGACTGTTTTTCCCCTCATCCACGGAGATTTTACCAGTGCTGTGCTGACGGTCCATGGCACGCTGATCATGATGGATGGAAATGCCATTGCGTCAGACCTTCGCTACAAGAAGGATATACATCCACTGGCGTCTTCTCTTGTCAAGGTCATGCAGCTTCAGGGGGTGAGCTATATATTGAAGACGGACGAGTATAAAGGGAGAGGGTTCAAGGAGGGCAGACAGATTGGTCTTATTGCCCAGGATGTTGAGAAGCTGCTTCCCGAACTGGTTCATACGGACGGCAAGGGCTACAAGGCAGTTTCCTATGACAAACTGGTGCCGGTACTGATCGAGGCGATGAAGGAACAGCAGAAGGGGTTTGAAAAGTCGCTTGCTGAAAAAGATACCCGCATCGAGAAGTTGGAGAAAGCTTTCGATGCCATGGAAAAACGGCTTGCGTCTATGGAACAGCCGGGCAGATCAATAGCTTCACAATAGAATAGTTTTTGACTAAAATGGCAGGGAGGCTCAAATCTCCCTTCCATATCGCTTATCCTGCTTCTTCCGAAAATCTTCATCGGCGACATCCCTCAATAATCCCCAAGGGGCGACGTTAGTATCTTATTCGCCTCCTGCCCCGCCTTCCTTCTTTGCGCCTCCGACGTTCAGCTTTTCCCAGCGGTACCAGAAGGTCTTGTAGCTCATCCCGAGCAGTTTGGCGGCCTTGGCTACTACTCCGTTTGCCTTGGTCATCGCTTTCCTGAGCAGACGCTCTTCAAGCTCTTCAAAATTGATCCCCTCATCCGGAAGCTCAAGGTCAAATGACTCAGCCGACTGGAGGGTCCGCAGTTCGCCTTTGATGTCCTTCAGCCGTATTACATCGCCGTCGCACATCAGCACGGCCCTTTCCACGACCGATTCGAGATGCCGGATATTGCCGGGCCAGCTGTAGTCGCAGAGGGCCTTGATCGTTGCGCTGTCGATATTCCGGATCCTCTTGCCGAACTCCTTGCTGTATTTATTTGCAAAGAACTCGGCCAGGTCAGGGATGTCGGTCCTGCGCTCGCGGAGCGGCGGCAGTTCGATCGTGACGACTTTCAGCCGGTAGTACAAATCCTCCCTGAAGCTCCCCTTCGACATCTCTTTTTCTAGGTCCTTGTTGGTCGCGGCAATGATCCTGACATCGACCTTGATCGAGTCCTTGCCCCCGAGCCGCCGTATCTCCTTATCCTGAAGCACCCTGAGCAGCTTCGCCTGCATCAATTGCGGCATGTCACCTATCTCATCAAGAAAAAGGGTCCCGCCGTTTGTGCTCTCGAAAAGGCCTGCCTTTCGGGATGTCGCTCCGGTAAAGGCCCCGGGTTCATACCCGAAGAGTTCACTTTCGAAGAGATTCTCGGGTATGGCAGAGCAGTTGAGGGCCATAAAGGACCTGGTCCTCCTCGGGCTGTTGTAATGTATCGCCCGTGCGACGAGCTCCTTGCCGGTGCCGCTCTCGCCCCTGATCAGGACGGTCGCCGAACTGGTCGAGACCTTCTTCAGGATTTCGATTGCCTCTTTCATACCGGCCGATTTTCCGACGAGCCCCTCGATCTTAAACCGGTCGTACAATTCCTTGTGGAGCTGGAGATTTTCCTTGAGCAGGTCTGACCGTTCCACCGCCCTTCTTACGGTCATCAAAAGCGAGCTTTTGTCCAGGGGTTTGGTGAGATAATCAAAGGCCCCTTTTTTTATCGCCTCGACTGCAGAGGATATGGTGCCATGGGCAGTCATAATGATCATCGACGGATCGAAAGGTTCCCGGGGGACCGCCTCAATAAGTTCGATACCGTCCATTCCCTCCATCTTCAGGTCTGTCAGGATAACGTCCGGATGAAACGTGCTGATGGTCTTCAGGGCCTCTTCCCCTGACGCGGCTGTGTGGGTCTCATACCCTTCATCGTCAAGGATAGTCTTGAGTATATCCCTCTGCAGGGGTTCATCATCGACAACAAGTATTACCGCCATTTAGTTCTCCTTATTCACCGGCAGGTGCAAAGTGACCGTACTTCCTTTTCCTTCACGACTTACAAATTCGACATCTCCCTTATGTTCCTCGATAACTCTTTTCGTTATAGCAAGCCCAAGCCCAAGCCCTTTAACCTTGGTGGTAAAGAACGGGTCGAAGATCTTCCCGATGAAATCCGCGGATATGCCCACGCCGGTGTCCTCGACCGAGAAGGAGAACTGGTCTTCCGACAGGCGCGTCCTGAGTGTCAGTGTCCCGCCGTCCGGCATAGCCTGGAAGGCGTTGAGGATAACGTTGTACAGGCATGTTTTAATGAATTCCGGGTCTATCATCAGCTCAGGGAGGGCCTCAAAATCCCTGATGATCTCGATCCCATCTTTCTGGGCCTTTGCCATGACCAGGCTCAAAATATCTTCGACAAGGCTGCCTATGTCTGTCTTCTGCAGGGTGAGTTCCAGCGGCCTGCTGTATTCAAGAAAGCTCTCGGCAAACTTGCTGACACGACCGATCTCCTTCTTGATGTTCAGAAAGAGGGAATCGAAGGTCTCGTTGTTCTCCTGGTTCTGCGGCTTGTACTTCTCCTGAATATGATCGATCGAGAGGCTGATAAAATTCAGCGGGTTCCGGATCTCGTGCGCAATGCTGCGGGAGAACTGCCCGACGCCGGCAAGGTGTTCCGCCTTCCTGAGTCGTTCTTCAAGCTCACGCTCCTCCCGCAACTTCCGGACCATGAAATTAAAACTCTGCGTCAGTTCCCCGATCTCGTCTTTTCTCTCGGTCTTGAGTTCCTGGTCCAGGTCTCCGCCGGCGACCTTCCGTGCGGCTTCAACAACCTCCTCAATCGGCTTGGTATACCTGCCGGCCAGGTAGATGATGAAGATCATGCCGATGCCGAAGACGAAAAGGGCGGCAACAATACGCTGCAGGAGGCGCTTCTGCATGAAGGTCGAAAAATCCTCGGTGTTGATCGTGAGGTGAATATAGCCGTAATGTTTTTCCCCGGCAACGACCGGAATAATGACGTTATACGCGTGGCCTTCCCCGGTGACCGGCTCGCCGAGTTCAGCCTTGAATATCAGCTCTTTTTTCTTGGTGCTGATCCATTTGCCTATGTTCTTGGGGTTGGTGCTCGAAATGATTTTGTCTGAGTTGCTGATAATCGAGAGCTCCTTCACCCCCTTGGTGTTGAGCTTGTTGAGGTAGTTCTGGAGGCGTTTTTCATCGGTTGCACCGCTGCTCGTCACCTCTTCCACCCCGACCTGGATGGCCTTTGACAGTTCAGCTGTCTGCTTTTCGAACTCATCAAACATTGCCTTTTCAGTCTGGGAATAAAGGAAGATGTATGTGGACATCAGGGTAATGCTCAGGAAAAGCATCATGAGCGTCAGCTTTTTGTTGAGTGAGAGCCTGAGGAAATAGTCCT
>JBARHQ010000247.1:0-2553 GCA_049799315.1 Thermodesulfovibrionales bacterium
TCTCCCCCAGCCCCCACACCACCTGGCATGCGGGTCCGCACCAGGCGGTTCCCAAAGAACATCGGACCGTAGTCGGATGAAGTAAATCCGCAGCTCTTTGACAGCAAGAAGGCGGCAACTGCAGATATACCTGAAAGTGAGATGGTTCTTACATCGCGCCCATCGTTTCGCTCACCCGGTCGGGTTCATCGCGTGATAGAGCATATAAGATCTTGCTTTCCTCTATGAGTTTGGTCCTTCAGTGGGGTGAGACCTCCCGGCTTTTCTATTCGCCGAGCTCGTTTCCGGTCACCACAGCACCTTCGTGGTAACTTCCAACACCTACTATGACCTCTGCTGACTCCTGCCCAAACTCCCTGCATGTTGCCACACAGGGCGCTGCCGATACACCGACTGCCAGTTGAACAGGCCTCCCCGGATAAGAACGTAATCTGTCACTATGCAACCGTGGCATTTACCGTATCTCCTAAACCCAGGGCTTTGTCATGTGGTGCTGACTTGCCCGGAAACTCGGCCTTATATGCCATTTCTGTCCGTCGGCTCATAGTTTTGCGCTCCAGCTTCCTTCGGACAACCCCTCGCGGGATCGCCCTTGCTTTCGGCTAGGAGTCTGTCGGATTAAGAGCTATCCGCCGACAGTTTAAAAATGTGTACTATCCTGATATAACAACAGATATTACAACAAAAATGCTTGACAATTTCTTGGTTCCATGATTAATTACCGTGTAATTACAGCTGATTATCACATAGCGAGAAAATATGACCCCAAAATTCATCCCTACAAGCAGAGAGCAACAATACCTCTTCCCTCCATCGATTCAAGATTGGCTCCCGGAAGAGCATCTGGCCCGGTTTGTTGTCGATATCGTATCACAGCTTAATGTGCAGCCTCTTGCGGAAACCTATGCCGGAAAGGGATTCAAAGCGTATCATCCTGAAATCCTTCTGTCGTTACTTTTCTACGGCTATGCAACCGGAGTTTTCTCCAGCCGGAAAATTGAGAAGGCAACCTATGATTCCGTTGCCTTTCGTTTTATCTCTGCCAACACCCATCCTGATCACGATACCATAGCCACCTTCCGCAAGCGATTTCTTGAGCAACTGAAGCCGCTTTTTGTGCAGATCTTGATGCTTGCCCGGGAAATGGGTCTGTTGAAGATCGGCAAAGTCAGCCTTGATGGCACTAAGATAAAAGCCAACGCCTCCAAGCACCATGCCTTGAGTTGGGATCATGCCTGCAAAATCGAGCAACAATTGCAGGCCGAGGTTGAAGAACTCATTCGTCTTGCCGAGCAGGCCGATTCGGAAAAAATCCCTGACGGGATGGATATTCCTCAAGAACTTCTTCGGCGTCAAGACAGACTGCAGGCCATAGCCGAAGCAAAGATAAAAATTGAGGAGCGGGCAGCGGAAAGATACGCACGGGAGCAAAAAGGACACGAGGAGAAGATTGCTGCACGTCAGGAAAAAGCTGAAGCAACCGGCAAAAAGCCTCGCGGTCCTGAACCAAAACCACCCGAACCGGGACCTCAGAAGAAGGACCAAGTCAATTTGACCGACGAAGAATCCCGCATCATGCCTTCCTCGGACAAGGGATTTACGCAGGCTTATAATGCCCAGGCAGCTGTTGACGTTGGCACGATGATTATTGTCGAGTCTCACGTCAGCCAGGCTCCAAACGATAAGCAAGAAATTACTCCGGCACTTGCAGCTCTGAATACGTTGCCTGATAAATTGGGTAAGGTAGACACGATGCTGGCTGATGCCGGTTATTTCAGCAAGGATAACGTGGCATCCTGCGAAAAGTCAGAGATTGACTCATTCATTCCGCCAAACCGGGAAAAACACAACCAACCCCTTGCTGCACGATTTTCCGACCCTGAACCTCTACCTGAAAACGCAGATCCGATCGATAGGATGAGGCATAAACTCAAGACCGTTGAAGGACGTAAGGTTTACGCGCAACGAAAGAATACGATCGAACCGGTCTTTGGCATTATCAAACATGTCTTGGGATTCCGGCAATTCTTTCTGCGAGGTCTGGAGGCAGTCTCCGCTGAGTGGACACTTGTGTCCATTGCCTGGAATATAAAGCGGATGTTTGCTCTGAGTAGTTAAAATATGTCAAAGAACGAGGCAACCTGAACAGGTCTCAAGGCTGCTTGATAGCAAAAAGCCAAACAAATGATAATACTTATCAAAAAGACGCTGGTTAAAACTCCATATGTTAGGTATCGTTGCCTGGGTATGGCTCTAAAGCCGACAGACTCCTAGAAGTTAGAAGAAAAGAGCTCGATTTTGGGCACGAGCTAAAGACTATTTTTTCATTAGATTTAGAAAATGAAACCGGTTATGTTAAGTCAATCAGTGTCCCCATATAACTCAGGGTAAAGCTTCTTCGCACAGTCAGGACAAATGCCGTGGCTGAATTCAGCTTCGGAATGAACTGCTGTTGCTGAGCACACTGTCAAAGTCGAACAAACAGCAAACAGAAACAAGGCGGATAGGATTTTACATTACATTTTTACTGCCCCTTAATTTCCTGAGCCAAAC
>JBARHQ010000248.1:0-4662 GCA_049799315.1 Thermodesulfovibrionales bacterium
AGAAGAAGAAGGCGGTTGAAAAGGTGGCCCAGAAAGCTGTTGAACAGAAGAAGGAAAAACCTGTGCAGCCCGAGGTGAAGAAGGCTGAGCAAAGACCGGTTGAGCAGAAGCAGGAAAAGACGAAGCAGGCGGAAAAAGCCGTTGAAGAGGTAAAGCCGGCAAAGCCTGTAAAGCCGGTAGAGCTTGCAAAAAAAGAGGAAAAGAAGCTTGAGCCAAAAAAGCCCGAGTCCAAAATACCTGAGCCGAAGACGGAACTGAAAGCGGACCAGCTGACGGCAATCAGCAAGATAGCAGCCATAGAGGCGAAAAACAAGGCAATGCTGGTGATCAACCTTTCGGATGTTCAGTCCCAGTTTGAATACCGTGATGCCGTTGAAACGCGTGCCGGCAAGGAATGGCTGAAACTGGCACTAAAGCCTGCAGTCCGGAAAACCGAGAAGTCATTTAAGTTCAAGTCATCCTTTGTTGGAGACGTCATGGTTGAGGAAGACCGCTCGGGGCAGAATGCTGTCAATATCTATATTGAACTGCTTCCGGCGGGGGTAACTTTTGATATTGAGCGTATCAAAAACACCCTGATCGTTACCCTGTCTCGCCCGTAAACACGTTTATTTCTGGTGTCGGAGAGCGCAGTGTCGTGAGTACTAACTGTAGTGCATGCAGGCACGGACATGAACTGAAGCCTGACGGGCAGAGGCCTCCTCCGGGGACTGTCTGGTGCACCCAGCGCAAAATCCAGATGGCCAAATACCGTCAGATGCCCTGCTTTGTTCCTTTTGCGCCTGTCAGAACGAAACACTGCACAGACTGCAAAAAGGCCAAAATAACAAAGCCCAGTGGTGGTGCCCCTCAACTGGGGAATGTCTGGTGCGAGAAGAAGCATCTTGAGATAAACAAGCAACGCAGCATGGAGTGTTTTGAGTAGCTGTTCCTGATCTGCTGTCCAGTCTTTGTCATTGCATTTGTCCTTTCTCTTCATTACTTCCTGCACAAATGATATGGGAAAATCTTTATTATTTCTTTACGCATTAAAGCCCCTTCTTTACCCCAAATTAACACTTTTTCGTGATACGATCTAAACATAGGAGGTGGAACTATGGATGGATTATATCTTGTTATTGTCATCGTCTTCTTTGCTCTCACCGGCTTGCTGGTGAAACTTTTCGAGAAGGTGTAGGAGGTACTATTATGGAAATCTTTTATTGGATAGGCGGTATCGTGGCCCTCGGGCTTCTTGTTTACCTAACTATAGCGCTTATGAAACCGGAGATATTCTCATGACAACAAATGGAATGATACAGATCGCATTGTACTTTATAGTTCTTTTGGCCCTTGTGAAACCGCTTGGCAGCTACATGGCGAAGGTGTATCAGGGCGAGACGTTCTGGCCCAGTCGCATCATAGGTCCTGTCGAGCGGCTGCTCTATCGCATGTTCGGCATAAGGCCTGAGGATGAGATGTCCTGGAAGACCTATGCAGGGGCAGCCATTGTCTTTAAGATCGGTTGTTTCTTCCTTTTGTATCTTATACTGCGCCTGCAGGGGATACTGCCGCTGAACCCCCAGGGTTTTGCGGGGGTCTCACCGGATCTGGCTTTCAATACCGCTGTCAGTTTCATTACTAACACCAACTGGCAGGCCTATGGCGGTGAATCGACCATGAGCTATCTCACGCAGATGACAGGCCTAACCGTACAGAATTTCGTCTCGGCTGCACAGGGAATGGCGATACTCGTTGCCCTTATCCAGGGTTTTACGAGGCGGACCACCAAGACTATAGGCAATTATTGGGTCGACATGACGCGCTCCATACTTTACGTCCTGCTGCCGCTCAGCCTTATCATAGCCGTGCTGCTTGTGTCGCAGGGAGTAGTGCAGAACTTCAGTCCCTATAAAAATGTGCCGCTTCTTCAGACGATCACTTATGACAATCCCAAACTCGACGCTGAAGGAAAACCTGTCAACGGTCCGGACGGCAAGCCGGTCACGGAACCCGCAAAGGCTTCTGAACAGTCACTGCCGCTTGGCCCCGCAGCCTCTCAAATAGCGATCAAACAGCTCGGCACCAACGGCGGCGGCTTTTTTAATGTTAATTCGGCCCATCCGTTTGAAAACCCGACGCCTTTTTCCAATTTTCTCGAAATGCTGGCGATTCTTCTCCTCCCGGCGGCGCTCTGCTATACATTCGGTAAGATGGTCGGCGACAGTCGACAGGGCTGGGCCTTGCTTGTTACCATGCTGATAGTATTAATCCCTCTTCTGCTCTTCTGTTACTCCAGTGAACAGGCGGGGAATCCCCTCCTTACGACAGCGGGGGTAAGTCAGACCGCAGGCGATCTCCAGCCTGGCGGCAATATGGAAGGCAAGGAGATGCGCTTCGGCATCGCCAATTCGGCGCTCTGGGCCACGGCGACGACCGCTGCGTCAAATGGTTCGGTCAACGCAATGCACGACTCTTTCAGTCCTCTGGGGGGGCTGGCACCCATGGTCCTGATTCAACTGGGAGAGATAATCTTCGGCGGGGTAGGCTCCGGCCTGTATGGAATGCTCGCTTTTGCCATGGTTGCGGTCTTTGTTTCCGGTCTCATGGTGGGACGGACTCCCGAATACTTGGGCAAGAAGATCGAGGCCTTTGAAATGAAGATGGTCGCGCTGGTGATTCTGGTCCCGGCTTCATGCGTGCTGCTCGGGACCGCAATCTCATCCGTGACCGCTGCGGGCGTGGCAGGTATTTCGAACCCTGGGCCGCATGGGTTCTCGCAGATTCTTTACGCTTTTTCATCTGCAGGAAACAACAACGGCAGTGCCTTTGCCGGCCTTTCCGCTAACACGCCGTTTTATAACACGCTACTTGGCCTGGCCATGCTCTTCGGCAGGTTCTGGGTTATGGTACCGATAATCGCTATTGCCGGTTCGCTGGCCTCAAAAAAATATGTGACCCCGAGCGCCGGCACTCTGCCGACTCATACGCCGCTCTTTGTAATGTTTCTGGCAAGCATAATCATTATCGTCGGTGCACTAACGTTTCTTCCCGGACTTGCGCTGGGACCGATAGCCGAGCACCTGACGCTGTATAAGTAACAGGGAGGAATAGAATAATGACTCATAAAAAGAAACAGCACGCCCTTCTTGAATCGCGGATCGTACGGCGTGCATTGATCGATTCGCTCGTAAAACTCAATCCGAAAAACCAGTTCCGCAACCCGGTCATGTTTGTGGTCGAGGTTGGAAGCATCCTGACGACGCTTCTCTTTGTGCATGCCCTTTTCGTGCCAGGGCCGGAGTCACCGTGGTTCATCCTCGGAATTTCGGTCTGGCTCTGGGCCACGGTGCTCTTTGCCAACTTTGCCGAATCCGTGGCCGAAGGCAGGGGTAAGGCCCAGGCAGATGCGCTGCGCGGTTCTCGCAAGGATATCCAGGCAAAAAGGCTTGCCGGTCCTGATCGGGAAAGTACCGTAACGACGGTCCCGTCACCTCAACTGAATAAAGGCGATTATGTACTCACAGAAGCGGGTGATATCATCCCCGGTGACGGAGAAGTAGTTGTCGGCGTTGCATCGGTCAATGAGAGTGCCATAACAGGAGAGAGCGCCCCGGTCATAAGGGAGAGCGGCGGAGACAGGTCCGCTGTCACCGGAGGCACCCAGGTGCTGTCAGACTGGCTTGTAATAAGAATTACCGCCAACCCCGGAGAGACCTTCCTTGACAGGATGATCTCGATGGTTGAAGGCGCGAAGAGGCAGAAGACCCCGAATGAGATTGCGCTTGATATTCTCCTTGCTGGCTTGACCATAATTTTCCTTCTGGCGACGGTGACGCTCCTGCCTTTCTCCCTGTTCAGCGTAAAGTCAGCAGGACAGGGAAGCCCGGTCTCGATTACCGTGCTCGTATCACTGCTTGTATGCCTTATACCTACTACCATCGGCGGACTTCTTTCTGCCATCGGTATTGCGGGTATGGACCGCATGATACAGGCCAATGTCATCGCCATGTCCGGACGGGCTGTTGAGGCTGCAGGTGACGTGGACGTGCTCCTCCTTGACAAGACCGGCACTATCACGCTAGGGAACAGGCAGGCCACTTCGTTCATTCCGGCCCCGGGCGTTGATGGCAAGGCACTGGCAGACGCTGCCCAGATTTCTTCACTCGCAGATGAAACTCCTGAGGGCAGGAGTATCGTAGTTCTGGCAAAAGAAAAATACGGTTTCCGGGAACGGGACATCAAGGCGCTTGAAGCAACCCTGATCCCTTTTTCAGCTCATACCCGGATGAGCGGTGTCAATCTCGGAGACAGGGAGATCCGGAAGGGTGCGGCTGACGCTATAGAAGAATATGTGAACAAGCAGGGAGGCACCTTTCCACCGGATGTGAGGGCTGTTGTTGATGATATCGCCCGTCAGGGAGGTACGCCGCTGGTAGTTGCTGAAGGGAAGAAAGTCCTTGGTACTATCCGTCTCAATGACATTGTCAAAGGGGGGATAAAGGAAAGATTTGCTGAACTCCGGCGCATGGGTATCAAGACGATCATGATCACCGGAGACAATCCTCTTACTGCTGCAGCTATTGCTGCCGAAGCAGGGGTGGACGATTTTCTTGCTCAGGCAACGCCTGAGGCCAAGTTGAAACTCATCCGTGATCACCAGGCTGGAGGCAGGCTTGTAGC
>JBARHQ010000249.1:0-2421 GCA_049799315.1 Thermodesulfovibrionales bacterium
ACCCCGCTGCTGAGTTTCAGGATCGTTGATTTTCCCGAGCCGTTAGCTCCAAGAAGACCGAAGAACTCGCCCTCTCCTACAGAAAAGGAGAGGTCCTGAATAAACGGCGCTGATTTATCATACGAAAAACTCACACCACTGAGTTCAAGGATTCCTGGTTTAGATGCTGAGGACATTTTTTTTCCTGAGCATATACAGAAAATATGGTGATCCGATGACAGCGGTGACAATACCTGCAGGCAGTTCCATCGGGGGCAGAAGCGACCTGCTGATCAGGTCGGCTATGCAGAGAAGTGCGCCCCCTCCGAGAGCAGAGACCGGGATCATGATCCTGCTGTCGGACCCTGTCATGAACCGCATGATATGAGGAATCAGCAATCCGATAAAGCCGATCATGCCACCCAGTGAGACGGATGCCGCAGTCATCAGGCCGACCGCCACAAAGAGTAAAAGCCGTTCCTTCTTAGGGGAAAAGCCGAGACTGTAAGCGAACTCATCGCCAAGGATAAGGGCATTGAGCGCCTTTGCCCTTGCAAAAGCGATGAACAGCCCGGTTATGACAAACACCATCCCATAAGGTATTCTCGACCATTCAGACGCAGAAAGATCGCCGAATATCCAGAGCATCGCCCGCCGCATGCCCTCATCTCTCGATATGCTCATCATCAGCATCAGGAGAGCCGAAAAGAGAAAACTCAGCCCCACGCCTGCAAGCAGAAGCCTTTCGGGCCATAGTCCTCCCCGCTTCCATCCCATGATACCGACGAGGCCCCCGGTGACCAGGGCGCCGGCAAAGGCAAACACCGGTATCGTAAAAGTCCCGAGGAAGGTAACCCCTGCGATGATTCCGAACGCCGCCGAGAGTGATGCACCGCTCGATATGCCGAGGATGTACGGGTCAGCAAGCGGATTTCTGAGAATCCCCTGAAGCACCGCGCCGGAAGCCCCGAGGGCCATGCCCATCAGCACCGCAACAAAGACTCGCGGAGACCTTATCGCAAGAAGGATCTCCCGTGTTGTTTCATCCATATGGAACGGATTGATAATGACCGGGCCGATCAGGTGAGAGGCTGCCACTACCATGAAAAAAATGATGATAACGAGGGCTATTCTGCTTCTGGTCTTCACCGCTTATTTCTCCAGCAGTCCGGCGATTTCGTCAATCCCCAGGATTGTCCGCGGGCCGAGCCGGTAAAGATCGTCACTGACGTAATAAACCTTATTGTTCTTTACCGCAGGAAGCATCTTGAGCCTCTTGATCAGGCCCTCTGATACCTTTTTGACATCCACCATTCCCTTGCCCACAATAATCAAATCAGGAGACGTGCGCAATATATCTTCGATTGAATATTTCGGATAAACGGCCTTTGCCTTGCCGGCTATATTCTCAGCTCCGACCAGCTTGATTGCATCGTCGATTACGGTCCCGGGTCCAGCCGCTATCAGAGGCTCAGGCCAGACAATAAAGAGAACTTTCTGTCTCGGTCTTGTGGTTTTTTTGATAATGTGTTTATTCAGCGCCTGTTCAATTCCAGCCGCAAAGAGGTCTGCCTTATCCGCCACGCCCAGGGCTGTCCCTAAGTTCCTGATGCCTTGCGGAAGATCGTTAATCCTGCGGGCCCCTACGACGTAAGTCCTGATTTTGAGTGAGTCGAGCCTTGCCTTGAACTCTTTCGGGTTGCCGTCGGTAGTAAGAATAACGAGGTCTGGCTTCAGAGAGACAACGGCCTCCAGGGACGGGTTCGACATCCCGCCGATTTTCGTCTTCTTTTTTGCCTCGGGAGGGTAATCACAGAAATCCGTGACGCCCACAATATTGTTTCCAAGGCCGAGCGAAAAAAGAATCTCGGTTACATTCGGTGCAAGCGAGATGATCCGCTTCGGTGTATCTGCGAAAGCAACAGTGGACGGTAAGCAGTGAATAGTGAATAGTGAAAAAAATAAAACTACCACACGTTTTTTTGACAATCCTGATTTTGTCACTTCATCTCCTTCAAAATAAAAAATCCTCAAGACCAATAGAAAGTCCTGAGGATTGCACCCTGGTTTACTTTATCCTCACCCTCCTCTCCACGGGAAGGTATGTCATAACATCAGCGGCTTTCATGAACTCAATACAGAGCTTGAGCGTCACGGTTCGCTGATTACTGTCTGTCACAGGCAGGTCTTCTGGCTCTCCCGATCCTTGCCAGCCTTCCCATCCCGGTGACCGGGGCAGTGGCATACTACCAGCAAAGATGTCTACTCCTCAAGATCCGGAGTCGGGACTACAGCGGCGGGACCGCTCCTGAATTCAACAGGATTCCCTTTTAAGTCAACAACACCTGTAATCTCCTTTAGTTTGCAGGAAGGCGGGAGATAAAAGCAATGTAATTTCAGCAGGCAATGCCGCAGCAAGGACACTCTGTTGCAAAAAAAAGG
>JBARHQ010000250.1:0-5123 GCA_049799315.1 Thermodesulfovibrionales bacterium
TTTTGGAGAAAGTGGAGGCCTTCTTCAATCATCCCCGTTTCTTTCAGGATGTCTTCTGTGTACCCGCTAATGAAAATAGCCTTTATATCCGATCGGATAACAAGCATTTTGTCGTAGACTGACTTGCTGCTTCCATGTGGCATAATAACGTCAAGTATGACAAGCTGGATTCTGTCTTTGTTTACATGAAATGTCTTCAGCGCGTCTTCTCCATTCACGCCCTCTATGACGCAGTATCCTAACTCTTCGAGCATTAATTTCGTAACTTTTCTCGCTGTACTATCGTCTTCTACCAGGAGGATTGTCTCTGTACCCCCTCTATGCTGCGGATCTTCAATGCTCCCCATTTTGATTCCTTTCAAAGGATTTTTCTGCATAAGAAAATATAATGCGGATTCCAATGGAAAAGCAATATATTTCTCCTGATAATCTACACTGATGCAGCTTCTTGAAACGTGTGTGAGGAACATCGCAGATATTGAGACCCACTTTTTGCGGACTTTGCCGGTGACTCTATCGGGCTGACGGCTTATTTTCTGGTCGAAAAATCCGGCAGATCACTTCTCAGGAGGCTGAGGTCTCGGCTGCCAGGGCTGCTGCATCGCGCTCACGGTCCTTGCTGTGGTCGCGGGCGATGAGCATGTAGATCGAGGGGACGACAAAGAGGGTGAAGAGGGTGCCGACGAACATGCCGCCCACCAGCACGAGACCGATCGAGTTTCTGGCGGCAGCACCGGCCCCGGTGACCAGGGTCAGAGGGAAATGGCCGGCGATGGTTGCAGCGGAGGTCATCAGGATCGGCCGCAGACGGGTCATGGACGCCTCGCGCACTGCCTCCAGCTTGGCGTGGCCCTGCAGCTGCAGCTGGTTGGCGAACTGCACAATCAGGATTCCGTTTTTGGAGACCAGGCCCACCAGGGTCACCAGCCCGACCTGGGAGTATATGTTCAGTGTCGTTGTCCAGCCGCGGGTCCAGAAGGGGGTGTTCGGGTCAGGCATCTTCAGGAAGGTGAAGAGCAGCGCCCCGAACATGGCGAGCGGCACGGAACCTGCCAGGATGACGAACGGGTCGCGGAAGCTGTTGAACTGGGCCGCCAGCACCAGGAATATCAGGATGACGGCGAGTGCGAAGGCAGACAGGAACTTGCTCCCCTCGGTGCGCAGCTGGCGGGACTCCCCGGTGTAGTCGAGGACATATCCCTTGGGCAGGATCTTGCCGGCCTCGTCTTCCAGAAAGCGCAGGGCCTCATCCAGCGGCCGCATCGCTACGCCGCTGATCTTCACCGCATTGAGCTGCTGGAAGCGGTTGAGTGAGCGGGGCACGACCGAATCCTTCAGTGTGGCGATGCTGCTCAGCGGGATCAGGCTGCCGTTGGGACCGGTGACATGGATGTCCCGGAGCTGTTCAGGGTTAAGACGGCCGATCCTCTGGATCTGGGGTATGACCTTGTAGCTGCGTCCTGCAATGTCGAATCGGTTGACGAAGTTGCCTCCGACCATGCCCCCCAGGTCAGCGCCTATCTGAGCCAGATTGAGCCCCAGGGCTGCGACCTTGTCGCGGTCGATGATGAATTCTGACTGGGGCTGATCGATCTTCACATCGATCAGGGGCGGAAAGGCGAACATGCCGCTTTGCATGGCCTTCAGCTGCAACTGACGTGCGAAGTCGAGGATCTGCCCGGTCTCGGCGGTCGAGGCCAGGATGAACTCGACCGGGAACTGTCCGCCGCCGGGGAGCGCCGGAGGTGTTACCGGGAATATCTGTATGCCGGGTATCCGCTGCAGTTTCTGCTGCACCTCGGGCAGGATGCGGAAGACGTTTCTCTTGCGCTCGTCCCACGGTTTAAGTACCATGCCCCCGAAGCCTGAACTGGGGAAGGTGATCTGAAAGGTGAAGTCGGTCTCCGGCACACTCATGAAGGCCTCGTTGACCGCGGCCGCGTAACGGCTGTTCTGGTCGAGGGTCGAGTTGGCCGATGCGTCAAGGATGCCGAAGATGACCCCCTGGTCTTCGGTGGGGGCCAGTTCCCTGGCAGACATGATAAACATCGGCACGGTCAGCAGTGACACCGCGATCCAGACTGTGTAGACTGCCGGCCGCGCCTTCAGGGTTGCGTCAAGCCGGCGTCCATAGGCGTTTCTGAGGCGGGTGAAGTCGCGGGAGATGCGGCCGGCCAGGCCGTGCTCACTGATTCCGGGCTTGAGCAGCCTTGCGGACATGAGCGGCGACAGGGTCAGGGCCACGATCCCTGAGATGGTGACAGCGCCCGCCAGGGTGAAGGCGAATTCGCGAAAAAGAGAACCGGTCAGTCCCCCCTGCAGGCCGATCGGCAGGTAGACTGCTGCCAGGGTGATGGTCATGGCGATGACAGGCCCGACCAGTTCACGAGCGCCGATGAGGGCCGCCTCAGTGGGTGATCTGCCCATGCCCAGATGGCGCTCCACGTTCTCGACCACCACGATTGCGTCGTCGACTACCAGACCGACAGAAAGGACGACAGCCAGCAGGGTGAGCAGATTGACGGTGAACCCGAAGGACTGCATCAGGAAGACCGCGCCGATCAGGGAGACCGGGATCGCCACGACCGGGATGAAGACCGAGCGGAAGGAACCCAGGAAGAGAAATATAACGACAATGACAATCAGCAGCGTGTCGCCGAGGGTCTTGAGCACCTCATGGATGGCGTTGGTTATGTAGTTGGTGGCGTCATAGGCCACGCGGGACTGCATGCCGCTCGGCAGGTCGAGCTGGATCGCAGCCATCTCGGTCCGCACCCGTTTGATAACATCGAGTGAGTTGGCGTTGGGGAGAGGCCATATCCCCATGAAGACCGCGGTCTGGCCGGAAAAATGTACCTCAGCATCATAATCCTCAGCTCCCAGGAGCACGTCGGCGATCTCCCCCAGGCGCACGATGCTGCCGTTCTGTTCACGAATCGCAAGGTTTTTGAATTCATCGACCGTGCTCAGATTCGTGTTGGCGGTCATGTTGACCTGGATGAACGACCCCTTGCTCTGTCCAAGGGCCGAAAGGAAGTTGTTGGCTGACAGTGCCTGACGCACCTGTGCAGGGCTGATGTTCAGCGATGCCATTCGTTCCGGCTTGAGCCAGATACGCATGGCAAAGGTGCGGGCACCGAGGATATCCGCCCGCTGCACCCCTTCGATAGCCGAGAGGCGTGGCTGGACAATACGCACCAGGTATTCGGTTATTTCGTTCTGCTTGAGCATGTCCGAGGTGAAACTGAGGTAGGCTGAGGCAAACTGGCTGTCGGCCGACTCGATGTTGATAATCGGGACCTCGGCCTCGGGGGGAAGGTCCCGGCGCACCTGGTCGACCTTGGAACTGATCTCTGCCAGGGCCTTGGTCGGCTCGTAGTTGAGCTTGAGCCGGACCTTGATGGTGGACAGTCCGAGACTGCTCTGCGACTCCATGTATTCAATACCGTCTGCCGCAGCGATGGCCCGCTCGAGCGGCGTTGTGACGAACCCACGCACCAGGTCGGCACTGGCGCCGATATAGACCGTGGTGACCGTTACTGCCGAGTTCTCGCTGCGCGGATACTGACGGACATTGAGGGTGCGGACCGCCTGCAGACCGGCAATGACAATGAGCAGGTTCACCACCAGGGCAAGCACCGGGCGACGGATAAAAAGATCAGTGATTTTCATTGACGGAGCATGGGTCAGTTGTTCTCGGGTCTGGGCGCCTGCTGAAAGTCAGGGGCGAGTTTGTTGTCGATCACCACCGACTGGCCATTGCGCAGCTTGAAGACGCCGGTGCTGACGATAGTCTCACTTTCCTTGAGACCCGTGGTAACGGCCACAAAATCACCGCGCTTCTCTCCGAGACGCACGAACTGCTGACGCAGTGTCTTGCCACCCTTGGCCTCCTTGCTCTCCTCGATGACAAACACGGAGTCGCTATAGGGGGCATAGAGGACCGCCGTAGCAGGGATGGCCAGTATTTTCTGGCGAACAGGCAGTCCGACCGCTACGTTGACGAACATCCCGGGACGAAGTTTTTCAGCACGGTTAGCGATCGTGGCCTGCACCTTGATGCTGCGGGTTTCAACATCAACCATTGGATTAATGGTTGTGATCCGGCCCTCAACCGTTACGCCCGGCAGGGCATCGCCTGTCACCCGCACCGGCAGCTTGAGACTCACCTGCGGGAGCTGCTGCTGGGGCAGTGTGAAGTCGACATACATTGGTTCGAGTGACTGCAGAGTAACAATGGGATCACCCTCTCGGAGTAACTGGCCCAGGTTGACCTGACGGATGCCGAGATGGCCGCTGAAAGGGGCACGGATCGTCTTTTTGGCAATGGTGGCCCGGATATTTTCTGCCTGTGCCTGTGCCTGCTCGGCATTTGCCACCGCAATATCACGGTCGGCCCTGGAGATTATTCCCTTCGCAAATAACTGGTTCGTCCTTTCGAGGTTAGTGAGGTACAGGTTCACCTGACCCAGGGCGCCGGGAAGCTGTGCCTCCTCAGAGGAGGTGTCCTGGCGCAGCAGGATGTCTCCCTTTTTTACCGTGGCGCCTGGCTCGAACTCTATCCTGACCACCTTGCCCGCCAGTTCAGCAGCAACGGTGACCCCCTGTACTGCATTCAGCGTACCCACCGCGGTCAATGCGGTCTCCCACGAATCGGCCTTCACTGCTGCCGAGGTCACGGTCTCAGGTGGCGGTACGAACTTCTTGCCCTGGCTGATCATCGCCCTGATCTGGAGTGTCTTGATGCCTCCCAGAACAGCAACGACAATTATCAGGCCGACAAAGGCGAAGATTATCCGCTTTTTCATAGTCCGAACAACTCCCATAACTTATTGAAAAAATGAATTTTCAGCACAAGAAAAGACTAACATGTGAAAGGGAAATTATCAAGAAGGAGATAGATCCCGGATCCGCCTCAAAATTTAATCAGAACAGCGCCAACAGCATGTGCGCTCATTCTCGGTCCGATACAACCGGAAGCCGGACCTGCGAGGCACCGGCGCAACACGCCGCTGAATCCGCTTACCTGCTGTTGCCACGCCGTTCTTTGGCTGTTGTAGGTGATTTGATGGTGGATTCCAGGATACTTGCGAAAGCACGGAGATGCTGAATGAGCAGTATAC
>JBARHQ010000251.1:0-15015 GCA_049799315.1 Thermodesulfovibrionales bacterium
TAGTAATCGGGAATCCATTGTCTTTGAGAGCAAAGGCCCTTGGATTCCCGCCTTCGCGGGAATGACGCAAATGTTTTTCACAGCGTATAATACGTAAAGAGATTTACGACGCACTACCCTAGGGATCGGCGAAACGGCGATAAAGAGCGTGAATCCTTAACAAATAAATGTGAATGGTGAAACGTGAATCGTGAATCAGCTTGCAGGCTTTCCAAAACCATCAGCCCGAGATACAATGACTTACCCCGCAGCAAGTTGCGAGGTATCTAAATATTTCTCCCCCTCAAGGTGGAGGAATTTTTGGAAACACTCATGCAAAGCATCGAGGAATTATTTTGATTAAAATTGCGTATATGCAGCGGTGTTTAAAGGAAGAGAAACGCATAGGGTTGAAAAGCGTAGGGATGATTTTGTGATAATGCTATAATGGCTTGGGCGATTCTTGAGATCTGATTGCCCGGGTAAGATCGCGGGATTATAAGGACACCGTGGTGGAGTCGGCCTTCATGAAAATAAAATTCGGTGAGCATGAGAAAATCATTTCGATTGCGCGTGACGACGCAGCGATTCTGCCGGGCGGCCTCGTCGAGCACTTCCCGGTCTTCCGCTCCGGAGAGACCAGGTTCTCTGATGTGGACGGCGTCGATACCCCCGGCCCTCAGGATTGATGCAATTTCCTCACTTAAGTCCTCATCGACAAGAAACTTCACCGGTTTTTGCTTTTAGGCAGAGTGAAGAGTCCCTCGACAGACTCGGGTGTGATGGCCTCGTTGCTCTTTATAAGCTCGTTGATTTCTTGAGAGTAGGCGCTGTAGTAGTTAAGCGCTGCGATGAGCTGTCTTTCCGGAAGATGAGGCAGGGCCTTTTTCAGCGCTTCGATATCTTTGCTGACGATTTGATATTCGTAGATGACTTCCCATACCTCAACGCCGGTACCGGCAATGCGGGCGCGCCTGCCGGTAACTCCCTCGGCGAAAATGATGCCGGGACAGCGCCGCATTTTCAAAGCCTCTTCAAGGAGTTCGTTGGCGACTGCATTGACAGGTTTGTTTTTACGGATTCTCTCGATTTCCTGAAGTAAAGGCTCTTTGATACGGAAACTGCGTTGTATGGTAGACATATCGTGACCTCCTGTGATCCTATGTATTACATTATATCACAAAATGAATGGTAAGACCTTCCAAAAATATCTATAGTCACCCCCCATTCAACCAGGGCGACTGCCCGGCCAATCGTTTCTTACAATTTGATAATTTAATTTACAATTTGTATAATTTCACGATGGCGATATGCTTCATCCCATAGAGATCAAGTCCAGCCAGACAGTTACCAAAGACTACTTCGACAGCAACGGAGATATGGTTGATTCTATATAGTTATCTAAGTATAATAATACATTACTGATAGTGTGGGGTGCGGCATGCTGATTGATACTGAAAAGATGATACCGGTGACAAAACTGCAGAAGGGCCTTACCCGGAAGCTCAGGGAGGTCTCGGAGACCGGCGAGCCGCTGTTTGTTCTGAGGAACAATGAGATGACGGCGGTGATACTCTCTGCCGGGGAATACGAGGCATTAAAGGAGACGGAGGAAATCCTCGATCATTTCGAGATTGCCGGGATCGCGGAAAAGAGGCTGAAGGGCCACGACCGTTCGCGCAATATCCCCTGGGACAAGATAAAAAAGAAACATGGCCTGTAAGGTCGAATTTCTTCCTGAGGCAGAGAAGGATTTCAGGTCCCTTGATACATCCGTCAAAAAAGAAGCCGCCAAAAAGATCGATGCCCTGTCAGAAAATCCCTTCCTCGGCAAGCACCTGGGCAACAGGTTCGGCATCGACCTCACCGGCCTGTATAAACTCTATTTCGCTAAAAAGAAATACCGGATCGTCTATCGCCTGATAGCGGAAGAGATCGAGGTTGTTGAGATCGTCGGCATCGGCAAACGTGAGAAAGAGGAAATCTATCGCCTGGTTGGAAAGAGAATAAAACAAAGACAGTGAATCGTGAATAGCTCAGCCCCCCGACTACTCAACTACTGGACCTGATACCCTTGAAGATATTATTCGTCAGCCTCTTTTTGCCGCAGGAAAAGGCATACCACGCCGGGGGAAGGTATGTCTTCGAAGTCATAAAGAACCTTTCGAAAAAGCATGATATATACCTTGCGACAAGACTTGAGGAAGGAGAGTTCCCCTGTCTCGAATCTCTCAGGCCGTTCTGCAAAGAAATTTATCCTTATCCCTACAGGACAAAAAGCAGGCGGGGATTTTTCGACATTGCAGGACTTGCCTTCAATTACCTGGGGTTCAGCCGTTTCGCTGACGGGCTCGCCCGCCGGGGGGATTTCGATCTTGTCCAGGTCGAGTGGGTCGAAGCGGCCATCATGATAAGAAAACGAAAGACCCCTATGGTCCTCGACGCGCACGATGTGATAACAAAGCCTGCTGAAAGAGCAGCTCTCAAAAAAAGAGGGCTGGGCCGGCTTTTTGGCATGCTCAGGTATTTTACGGTAAAGACGGTTGAACGCCTGATCGTAAAAAAGTTCGATATGGTTTTTGCTCTTTCAGAATACGACAGACGTTATCTGCTTCAGATACAGCCCGGTCTCAGTACCTTGACAGTCCCGATACCTGCCGGTCTGGATATGACCGGGAGAACGGTTGAAAGGGAGAAAAACACCATTCTCTTCCTCGCATCCTATAAATACCGCAGGGTGAATGTGGATGCGGCACTGTTTTTTTACCGGGAGATCTTTCCCCTGATACGGAAGAGCATCCCTGCTGCGAAATTTATTATCGCAGGCTATGGTCCTCCTGAGGAGCTGACCTCCATCACGGAAAAGGACCCGGGCGTTTTTGTCCCCGGTTTTGTGGACGATATCGAAGAATGCTATAAAACGGCCTCGGTCTTTATCGCCCCGATACTCGTCGGCGGAGGGATAATCGTGAAGGTCCTCGACGCCCTGGCCGCAGGCACCCCGGTGGTTACGACTACCTACGGCAACGAAGGGATAGGGGCGGTGCCGGGAAGGGACATTCTCATCGCTGATGACCCGGAACAATTCGAGGACGCTGTTGTAAGGGTCTTAAACGACAGAGAGCTTGCGGCCCGCCTGTCTCTGAACGGGCAGGAATTTGTCAGGCAGTATTTTACTCTTGAGGCCTCAATAAATAAAATAGAGGCAGCATATCAGGAACTAGTCAACAACAGTAACTGGGGACCGGGGAACAGGGACCGGGGAACAGGGACCGGGGAACAGGGACCGGGGAACCGGGGAAGCGGAAATAAAGATCATGAAGGGTGAAGTGAAAAAAATATCGGTCATTATAGCGAACCTTAACGGTGAGCAGTATCTCCCTGACTGCCTGCAGGCCCTTTCGGAACAGACCTTCAGGGATTTCGAGGTGATTGTGGTGGACAACGGGTCTACTGACGGTTCCCTTGAGTTTCTGAGGAAAAATTATCCGTCGGTAAGGGTGATCGCACTCGAAAAGAATACAGGGTTTGCAGGGGGAAACAACCGGGGGTTCGAGGCTTCTTCCGCTGAATTCGTGGCGACCCTGAATAATGACACGATTGCGGACCGGGGTTGGCTTGAGGCGTTGTATGGCGCTGCGGAGGCCGACAGGACTATCGGCATGGTGGCATCAAAGATCTTTCTCGGCAGGGAAGGCGGCGAGATTGACTCCGCCGGGATGCTCCTCTATCCCGACGGCATGTCGAGACAGCGCGGACACGGGGAGGAGGACAATGGACAGTTTGACGGCATCAGAGAGGTTCTTTTCCCCAGCGCCTGCGCAGCCCTTTACCGGCATGAGATGCTGAAGGAGACAGGCTATTTCGACGAAGATTTTTTTTCCTACTGCGAGGACACTGACCTCGGGCTGAGGGGAAGGCTGGCAGGCTGGAAAGCCGTGCTGGCTCCCCAGGCAACTGTCCGGCACCTTTATTCCCGGACCGGTGGGCGGTATTCGGAATTCAAGGCCTTTCACGTGGAACGGAACCATTTGGGGGTCCTTCTCAAGGACTTGCCTCTCTCTTACCTGCTCCTGTTCCCCTGTTATACCGCCTGGCGTTATATTATCCAGGCATACGGGCTTCTCTCCGGCAAAGGGAGCGTTGCCAGGTTTGCTGAAAGCGCAGGGATGGGGAAGATGTTAAAGATTGTGGCCAGGGCTTATGGGGGGGCCTTCTTCGCACTTTTCGGGATGCTGAAGAAAAGAAGGCTGATATGGAGATCCAGACGCCTTGGAAATAAGGAATACAGGGATATTTTGCGGAGACACCGGATAACGGCCAGAGAGCTTATGCTGAGGGATTAGTGAAGTAAGATAACGCGGTCCTGTTGTCATCGTTCCCGCTTACCTATATAATAATGGAAAAAAGGACCGGCAGCATCTCGGAATAACAATGGGAAAAGCTTCAAGAAGAAACAGACAAACCGAAGACATCTCGAAAAAAGAAGCTGGCGAGTCTTCGCGTGAGGAAAAAAAGACGGCCCTGTCGCGTTATGCAGGATGGCGTATTGTACCGTTCCTGATCATCGCGGCAGTCGGGCTGATCGCCTACTCGAACACTTTCAGCAGTCCTTTTGTTTTCGATGACGTGGTGCAGATTGCCACCAACCCCATGATAAAGAATTTCGATAACTTTGTCCTTTATTTTCAGGGACATCATTTCGACGATTCTGCGGGGTATTCTTTTTCGCCGATCCGTTTTGTCGGCTATCTGAGCTTCGCCCTTAACTACGCGCTCGGACGTCTGGATGTAACGGGCTACCATATCTTCAACCTTGCCGTGCATATCATAAACGCGGTGCTCGTGTATTTTCTGGTTATCCTGACTTTCCGGACATCGTACTTCAACGTATCAGGGACCAGTGATCAGGAGTCGGGGACCCAGATCCCGAAATTTATCGCTCTGTTTGCCGCTCTTATCTTCGTGGCCCATCCGGTCCAGACCCAGGCGGTGACATATATCGTCCAGAGGTTTACTTCCCTGGCGACGATGTTCTATCTGTTGTCTCTCGTCTTATACATACAGGGAAGGCTGACGACACAGTCAGAACCGCACGGGGTGATCCAGCCCCTTCTTCTTGTGGAGCATAACTCCCCCTATCCCCCTCTTAACTTAAGAGGGGGTGGCGAAGCCGGGGGCGTTAATTTGTTTTCCCTTTTCTGCTATGTTCTCTCTCTGCTTTCTGCTGTATGTGCGATGAGGACGAAAGAGATCGCGTTTACTCTCCCCCTGATTGTAATCCTTTATGAATTTATGTTCTTTTCTGCCTCTTTGAAGAAAAGACTTGTTTTCATCCTTCCCGTACTGCTGCTGCTCATCGTTATCCCTCTGACCCTCGTCGGGCCGAACAAGCCCCTCGGTGAGTTACTCTCTGATATTGCGCGGACAACAAAGATCCAGACCGACATGTCTAGAGCGGACTATTTTTTGACTGAACTGACGGTGATTGTCACCTATATCCGGCTTTTCTTTCTGCCCGTAAGTCAGAACCTCGATTATGACTATCCGATATACCACTCCTTATTTGTTCCTCAGGTTTTCCTGTCTTTTGTACTTCTCGCGGCTATTTTCGGAAGTGCGCTATATCTTCTATATAAAAGCAGACGAGGGGCAACAGTAAGTAGTAAGAAGTCAGTAGTAAGTAGTGAACAGACAGAAGCAGAAGCAACTCACTATTCACTATTTACTATTCACTATTCACGTCTTATAGGCTTCGGAATCCTCTGGTTTTTCGTTACGCTTTCTGTTGAGTCAAGTTTTATCCCCATTGTAGATGTCATCAATGAGCATCGGGTATACCTGCCGTCGGTCGGCGCGTTTATTGCCATGGCAGCCTGCATGAGCCTGTTTGCGTCCAGGTTCAAGCGCCCCGGACAAAAAAGGGTGGTCACGGCATGTGCCGTGCTGATTGCTGTCCTGTCGGTGGTGACTTTTATGAGAAATGACATATGGAGAAGCGAGGTGACTTTATGGGAAGACGTTGCCAGAAAGTCTCCCAATAAAGTAAGGGCGCTGAATAATCTGGCCGGAGAATATTTGAAGAAAGGACGGGTCGATGATGCCAGGTCTGTTCTCAATGAACTCGCGGGTCGCAAATTTGAGTCTCAGGATGTTGTTGAAGGCTATTACCTCAATCTGGAGACGCTGCATGTCGAAGCGGGCAACCTCGACGCGGCCCAGGAGGTCCTCCGGGAAATTTTGGAGGTTAACAGGAACTCCTACAAGGCATATTCGGACCTCTGCTCGGTGCTTTTGCAGCAAGGTAAATTGAATGAGGCCCTGGATGCATGCGAAAAATCGTTACACATTATAGCCAACTATCCCCCTGCTCTCAACAATCGCAGTGCAGTATACAGGAAGCTCGGCAACATAGAAGAGTCGGTAAGATCAGCGGAAACCGCACTGATGTTTTATCCCGAGTTTGCGCCGCCGCATAACAACCTTGGGCTTGCTTACGTAGAGAGGAAGAAGTTCGATGAGGCCATGCTGGAATTCAGAAAAGCGATATTGCTCGAACCGGGTTTTGCGGAAGCATACAATAACCTTGCCGGCGTATACATGGTATTGGGCAACTATAAGGGCGCAATAGAGGAGTTGCAGAAGGCCTTGCAGATGAGGCCGAATTACAGCCGGTCGCACTACAATATCGGTGTTGCCTATTATATGATCGGGGCACGTGATGAGACAATGAAGGAGTATGGCATTCTGCAGAAGATTGCGCCGCAAAAGGCCGAGGCCCTGAATGCCCTTATGCAGCGCGGACAATAGGAACTGATAACACTTATGAAAGTCCTGGTCATTGTTCCGGCGTATAACGAGGAAGGCTGCATCCGTGATGTCATCGAAGACCTTACCGCCAATTTTCCGCAGGGCGACATCCTTATCGTCAATGACGGCTCCCGGGACAGGACATCAGAGATAGCAAAGGGTCTCCGGTTGAATGTCATAGACCTTTCTTACAATCTCGGGATCGGGGGCGCTGTTCAAACCGGCTTTGTTTATGCCGTTGCAGAGGGTTACGATATCGCGATACAGTTCGACGGGGACGGCCAGCACCGGGCGGACCAGATCCTGAAGATACTCGCCCCGCACCAAAAGGACGCTGCCGATATAGTGGTCGGTTCGCGATTCCTTTCTGAAGGCGGTTTCTCGTCATCGATCCAGAGGAGAATGGGGGCGAAAATACTCTCTTTCGTCGTCTCGTCCCTGATAGGGATGAGGATTACCGACACAACATCGGGATTCAGGGTATATGGAAGGAAGGCCATTGACTTCTTCTCCTCTATCTATCCTGAGGATTATCCCGAGGTCGAGGCCTTTATCCTGGCGCACAAGAAAGGTTTCAGGATCGTGGAGGTCCCTGCCGAAATGGGACCCCGCATGGCCGGCAAGTCATCGATCACGGTACCGAGGGCGGTCTACTATATGGTGAAGGTCCTGCTTGCTATCTTTGTGGACCTGATGAAGAAAATTGAATAGAAAGGCAGGGGCATAATGGATATTATCCAGATCGTCGCGATGACGGTCAGCGGGGCGATATTCTTTGTCGTGATCGAGCTCATACGGCGCAACCATCTCAAGGAGCGCTACAGTCTCATCTGGCTCGCTGCGTCGATGGTCCTTATCCTCTTCTCGGTGATGAGAAACCTCCTCCACTTTATTGCGCAGGTCCTCGGCATCTATTATCCGCCTTCTTTTCTGTTCCTGCTGGCCATCGCGTTCCTCCTTGTGCTGCTTCTGCATCTGTCGTCCGTCATTTCTTCGCAGAGCGACCGGAGCAAGCGTCTTGCCCAGGAAATAGGGATACTCAAAAGCAGGCTTGACCGTATGGAGAAGGGCGCTGCCCCGCAGGGAAAGTGATCCTGAAGATGACCCCAGATTTTTTCGGGAAAAATATATATTTCCATCTTTTTCTCATAGCGATGGCCGGGCTGCTCGCATATTCGAACAGCTTCACCGTGCCTTTTCAGTTCGATGACCGGGGTGTTATTGCAGAGAACTCTTTTATAAGAGACATTGACAATTTGACTCCGTCGGCAAAGGTCCTTGCAAACAGTCCCCGGTATGAATACAATCCCCGCAGATATATCGGGTATGTCACGTTAGCGCTGAACTATCGATGGGGAGGTCTCGATGTGACCGGGTATCATGTCGTGAACCTGCTCATACACCTGATAAACGGCATCCTGGTCTATTTTTTTGCGGCCCTGACCTTCAGAACACCGTATTTCAACGTATCAGGGACCAGTGATCAGGGGTCGGGGACCCAGATCCCGAAATTTATCGCTCTGTTTGCGGCCCTTCTTTTTGTGGCCCATCCGGTCCAGACACAGGCTGTGACTTATATAGTCCAGAGATTCACCTCGCTGGCAACGCTGTTTTATCTCCTGTCAATAGTAATGTATGTGAAAGGCAGGCTGATAACACAGTCAGAACCGCACGGGGTGACCCAGCCCCTTCTTCTTGTGGAGCATAACTCCCCCTATCCCCCTCTTAACTTAAGAGGGGGTGGCGCAGCCGGGGGCGTTAATTTGTTTTCCCTTTTCTGCTATGTTCTCTCTCTGCTTTCCGCTGTTTGTGCGATGAAGACGAAGGAGATCGCATTTACTCTCCCGATAATGATACTCCTCTACGAGTTTACGTTTTTCAGGTCCTCCCTGAAGAAGAAGCTCTTGTTTCTTCTTCCCGTCTTACTGACTCTGGTGATCATCCCGATGAGCATGATGCATATCGACAAACCTCTCGGAGCGTTGTTATCGGACCTGAGCGAGAGGACACGGCTGGATACCGATATGGCGAGGGGGGATTACCTGATGACGGAGATGCGGGTGGTCGTCACCTATATCCGGCTGCTCCTGCTGCCAATAAACCAGAACCTTGATTATGACTTTCCCGTATCCCGCTCGTTCTTTACGCCACCGGTGTTTTTCTCTTTTTTGCTGCTTGCGATGATTCTCGGAAGTGCGCTATATCTTCTATACCGTTCACGATTCACGCTTCACCATTCACGTGTTCCCGACGCTTCACCATTCACTATTCACTATTCACGTCTTATAGGCTTCGGTATCCTCTGGTTTTTCCTCGCGCTCTCGGTGGAATCAAGTTTTATTCCTATAGTGGATGTACTATTCGAGCACCGGATCTATCTGCCGTCGATAGGGGCGTTTATTGCCTTGTCTGCAGCGTTGTCTGCAGCAGTAAACGAGGCAGGGAAGAGATGGCCGCGGACGGAGAAGGCGGTAATCCCCCTTGCTCTTATAGTGGTCCTGTCGCTTTCAGCCGGCACCTTTGCGCGGAACAGGGTATGGCAGGATGAACTGGGGTTATGGGAGGATGTGGTGAAGAAAAGCGCGGGCAGCCCCCGGGCACACAACAATCTCGGTTTTCTATACAATGCAAAGGGGATGAACGATCTGGCGATCGAACAGTTCATGGCTGCCTTGCGCGTCAGGCCGGATTATCCCGACGCGCATCTTAACCTCGGCATCGCATACAACGCAAAGGGGATGAGCGATCCGGCGATCGAGCAGTTCATGCTTGTCCTGGGCCTGAGCCCTGACGATGCAGACGCACATCTCAATCTCGGCCTCGCCCTTGTCTCCAAAGGCATGTACGACGAGGGGATAACACACTATAAGACCGCCTTGGGGCTTCAGCCTGATTTTGCGGAAGCGTACAATAACCTCGGGGTCGCTTACGGGTCCAGGGGCATGTTTGATCAGGCACGAGAAAACTTTGAACATGCCATAAAACTGAAGCCTGATTATTTCGAGGCGTACTATAACCTTGCGCTTGTGTATGAAAAAACCGGAGATTATGAAAAGGCGGCGGCACTGAAGAGCAAGGCCGGAGAGATAAACCCCGCCTACCGGTAAAGAACCCTGAGGCAGAGACCCTAGGCGTAATACTTATAAAACCGTAATGCCTGTCCTTACTTCTTTTCCTTCGTTTCCTTCTTTTCCTTCGACTTTTCAGTTTCAGGCGCTTTCCCGGGGGTCTTCCGGTCATAGTTGAAGGGCTTATGGCAGCCGGGCGAGCAGGCCCCGCCTGTTTCGGTCTTAATAAATTTCAGAGGCAGCTCCCATTTGCCGAAGGGTGCGCTCTCGGCGATCAGCTTCGGGTTCGGGCCGCCGTGGATATTGTGGCAAAGCCTGCAATTTCTCCCTTTTTCCTTTTTATTCACATGGACAAAGTGCAGGTTCCTTTCGCCGTCCCTGAAATCCGTTGCAAATGAAGTGTCCGGAAAGCGGAGCAGATCTCTCTTGTGGCAGGTAAAGCAAAGCTCATATTCCTTGTCGGAATAGGCCGCATAGGAATCGGATGGAAATGATTTGATCAGGAGCTTTGATTCCGCAGATCCGTGGGGGTCATGACAGGGGGTGCAGGTACCGCTGTTGATAGGCCCATGGAGCACGGTCATATTTTTCTTTATGATATTTTTGTGGCAGTTGAGGCAAAGGTCTTTCCCTGCCATTGAAAGCAGTTTATCGTTGTTGCTTGCATGCGGAGAATGGCATGAGGCGCATCCCTTCTCGGTCTTGATCGGGGCGTGGACCACTTTTGCCTTTTCGACTTTTTCGGCGATCTGGGGATGGCACTGGGCACAGAGCTTTCCCCCTTCTGCAGAGAGCAATTTTTTGTAAGGAGAGCCGTGAGGGTTGTGGCACGAGGTACACCCCATCTGCAGCGCGGGATGCACGGATTTTTTCTTCATCTCATCCTGCATATCAAGATGACAGGTGAGGCAGAGTTCGGGGCCGTCCTGTATAGCTAAAGCCTTGTTCCCGGATTCATGGGGATTATGACAGACGGTACAATCCCCGGCCGAGGTCGGGCCGTGGACGTAGGGAAAGCTCACCTTGTCGGGATGACAGGTCAGGCAGAGGTCTTTAACCGGTTGCGCCAGCAGCTTGGGTTCATCAGATGCGTGGGGATTGTGACATGTCGTGCACATACCGTCTTTGACCGGTGAATGAACGTGGGACTTTTTTCCGAAAGGCGGATGACAGGTCGAGCAGAGTTCAGGGGGGTCCTGGCTGAGCTTGAAGGTCTTCTTGCCTTTCTGAGGATGAGGCGTCGTCAGCGCCTGATGACAATTATCACATGACTCGGCTATAGGGTGGACATTCTTCGCCTTCAACAGCGTTGCGTGGCACTGGGCCGAGACACATCCCTCCTCCGCAGCGGCCTTTGTATCAGTAACAAAAAGACTTGCCGCTGAAAGGACAAGAACGACAACCAAAAGCCAACGGTACCGGGGATACATGGGTTGTATTATAGCAAAATGCAGAAAATAAAATGCATCTATTTCGCACGGGCTGCCCGGCGGAAGTACCCCCGCCGGTCCCTCTTGATTTATTGAATTATTCACTGAATAATTTATTGAATGAATCACCCCGCAGCAAGCCGAGGTATCTAAATATTTCCCCGCCCTTCACCCCCATCTAACCTCCCCCCTCAAGGTGGAGGAATTTTTTGGGAACACCCGATGCAAGCATCGAGGAATTCTTTTGATTAATACTCGTTCACGTTTATCCGTGACAATCCGGAAGCCGGGAACGGGGAAGGCTGTTAATCGGCTGCGCAAACAGAATTACGCACAACGTCAAAACTGTCTCCCGTACCTATAGCGTCCCAGGGAGCCTGCCCGGGCTGTACCGAATGGATAATATTATGATTCGTGTCGTATAGGATTGCGATCAATTCCCGATGTCTTCTCTTGCCGCAATCTATCTCAGACAGATACACGGTATAATAATACGCAAGTGCCAGATCATCCCTGCCTTTTTCCATCAACAGGGTGTGGGCGCTACGAAGGAGATCGGTTTCTGTTGCGGGTTCGATCCTGATCCAGAGACTCACGGTGTTGTCGGCGGGATAGGCTATACTCGTCTTCCTGATATGAATATCCTCTTTCAGCGGGACCCATCCCGCTGAATTCGGACCCGTAAGAGCATCAACGCGGGCCGAGAAAAAGATACAGAGTAAAACTGCCATCATGGGTATTGCATAAAGTTTTCTCATTGAGCTGCCTCCCTTTGCTTATGGTTCATGCTGATTCTGCCTTGTTCTGTCATCTCGGCGTACCTCTGCCGTACATGTCGTGGCAGCCGCCACATAGGGACTCTCCGGCCATGCGCAGTCTTTGCGGCTCGTCTGCTCCGGCCTGGGCCGGACCATCAGTAATAATGCCCTTTTGATGAGGATTGTGACATGTTGAGCAGGTGATCCTGTCCCGGTTCAGAAGCGGAAAGCTCACGCCATCCTCCTCCTGCACCCTCTTCATATAGTCAAGGGTCCTCTTTTTTGGCTTGGACAGAAAATGCCCTTTGAAGAACGAGTCGTTGCTCATTGGGGGATGGCATCTCCAGCAGAGAAAAGCCACATCAGCCTTAAAGGTAACGACAACAGGATCAGCCGTCTGATCAGGCACCTCGGTATGGCACATGAGGCAGGCCGGTTTGCCGGCGATGTTCCGTATCTCGTTGTTATCGCCGATCATACGATGCGGGTTCACCCTTTTATTGAGGTCCTTATCGTGGCAGGAAAAGCAGATTGCGCTCCTGTTTTTATAGGGGCCTCCCCGCAGCAGGGTCTGTTTTCCGGCAAGGCCTTCTCCTCCATGCACCAGGTGACAGGTCAGACATTTCATTTCACCGTCAAAAAGAGGAAAAGGGTCCTCTGCTGAATCCTGACAGTTCTGGGCAGGAGTAAAATTTACCGGATGGTGGTTCTCGCTGTAAAAGTGGCAGTCGAGACAGATGGAAGAAGGGTCGGTCCCTGCAGGGAAGAGGTTGCCTGCGGTAATATTCTCTGGCGGCATCCGGTGACAGAATATACAGGAACTGTGATTTTTGTCTGCTGCCATTGATGGGGCAGTACCTGCATCGCTACTCCCAGGTAAAAGAAGAGAAGCGATGAGAAGTAACAACGCCATATGATATCTATTTATTTGATCGCGCCTCACTGATTGCATATAACCTCCCCGAATAAATATAGCTGTGTGCGTGCCGTTATAGTTCTTTTTTCCTGGCTCCCTTCTCTTTGTTTTTCCCGGTCGGTGAAGCCCAAAACAGGCATGATTGCGTCTTATGATATGTTGTTATCCTCTCATGAATAGGCATAAATAACCAGTTAATTTGCGTTAATAATCGGGATATCCTGAAAAAAGCCATGGTGTCGGGACGAGGGCGGACAACGATCAGGCTGAAACAGCAGGCAGAACCCGCATCGAATAAATGGTCCTTACTTTACGATACGACAGACCGCCCGGGCTCCGCCGCCGAAGCGGAGCGGGCGCGTCTGCATAATTATCGGTGGGTATGACGGTGAGACCTCAGACCTCTGAAATAGCAAGCCCCAGTGCGTCGGCCACTCCCTTGCCGTAAGCCGGGTCGGCCTTCAGACAGTTGCCGATGTGGCGGAGCTGAATCTCTTTCGGCGCTCCGCCGATGGCACGGGCGGTGTTGGCAAATAGCAGCGCCTGCTTTTCGCTACCCATGAGGCGGAAGAGCTTGCCCGGCTGGGAGTAGTAATCCTCGTCCAGGCGATGGTCCCAGTGGTCAGCGGCACCTTCGATGCCGAGAGGGGGTTCGGCAAATTCCGGCTGTTGCTTCCATTCCCCGTAACTGTTAGGCTCGTAGCCAGGCGTGCTGCCGTGATTGCCGTCAACCCGCATGGAGCCGTCGCGGTGAAAACTGTGGAACGGGCACCGGGAGGCATTGACCGGGATCAGGTGGTGGTTCACGCCGAGCCGGTAGCGCTGCGCGTCACCGTATGAAAACAGCCGCCCCTGCAACATCTTGTCGGGCGAAAAGCCTATGCCGGGCACGATGTTGGCCGGGTTGAAGGCCGCCTGCTCCACCTCGGCGAAGTAGTTCTCAGGGTTGCGGTTCAGTTCGAGGACGCCCACCTCGATCGGGGGATAATCCTTGTGAAACCAGACCTTGGTGAGGTCAAAGGGGTGGTAGGGACATTTTGCTGCGTCCTTCTCCGGCATCACCTGGATAAACAGGGTCCAGCGGGGGAAGTCTCCTTTTTCGATGCTGTCGTAGAGGTCTCGCTGGTGGCTCTCCCGGTCTTTGCCGACAAGCGCCTCGGCCTCGGCGTCACTCAGGGTTTTGATCCCCTGCTGGGTCTTGAAGTGAAACTTGACCCAGTGCCGTTCGTTCTTTGCGTTGATCAGACTGAAGGTGTGGCTGCCGAAGCCGTGCATATGCCGATAGGACAGGGGAATGCCGCGGTCGCTCATGACGATGGTGATCTGGTGCAGCGCCTCGGGCAGCGACGTCCAGAAGTCCCAGTTATTACGGGCGCTGCGCATGTTGGTGCGGGGGTCCCGCTTTACCGCGTGGTTCAGGTCGGGAAACTTCAGCGGATCACGCATAAAGAACACCGGGGTGTTGTTTCCCACCAGGTCCCAGTTGCCCTCCTCGGTGTAGAACTTCATCGCAAAACCGCGGATGTCACGCTCGGCGTCGGCCGCGCCGCGCTCGCCGGCCACGGTGGAAAAACGGGTGAAGAGTTCGGTCTTCTTTCCGACTTCGGAGAATATTTTTGCCCTGGTATAGCGGGTGATGTCATGGGTGACGGTAAAGGCGCCGTAGGCCCCGGACCCTTTGGCGTGCATGCGACGTTCGGGGATCACCTCCCGGTCGAAGTGGGCGAGTTTCTCCAGATACCAGACATCCTGCAGGAGGACCGGTCCGCGCGGCCCTGCGGTCATGCTGTTCTGGTTGTCGACGACGGGTGCGCCGGCGTTGGTAGTGAGTTTCTTATCTTCTTTCATATGACCTTTCCTTTCCTGTTATAACCAGTTTCGCACAGTATCAGTGGTTTTACAAGTGCACTCAAACTTGGCAGGGGGGAGAGGGCGAGCGACCGTATTTTTTAAAATTTGACCTTTTTGTAGAATACCTTTTTTGCCGCTTCAGCTGCAGCGATGTAGGTTGCCACAATTATTCCCATGAGGGCAAGAAACGAGCCCGGTAATGG
>JBARHQ010000252.1:0-4144 GCA_049799315.1 Thermodesulfovibrionales bacterium
TTATTTCCCTGTATCTTCTGACGATTGCCTACTCCCTGATGGCCGGCAGGGTGCGCAATGTCCGTTTTTTTGCCTATGCGCAGTTGGTCCTGGATGTCGGCGCCGAGATCATCCTGGTCTCGATTACCGGTGGAATCGAAAGCCTGTTTTCTTTTATACTGATCCTGACCGTCCTGTCTTCCAGCATTGTCATTAACAGCAGGGCCGGCTATATTATCGCCAGCCTGAGCAGCATTCTGTATGGAGTCGTGCTGGACCTGCAGTTCTACCGTCTTTTACCGCTCTCCTTTGACACCCCTGCCTCGGAGAAGGTTTTTCTCTACAACATCTTTGTCCATATCCTCGCCTTCTACGTCACCGCTTACCTGGGCGGCTATCTGTCCCACCGGCTCGCAAAGACCGAATTGCTGCTCGAAGAACAGGATACGCAGTTGAAGGACCTCGAGCTGTTCAACATCAAGGTGATCGAAAGCCTTCCAAGCGGGCTCTTCACCACTGACGTCTCCGGCAAGATCCTGATCTTCAACCGGGCGGCGGAAAAAATAACCGGACTGAACAGGAATGGGGTAATTGGAAGTCATATCGGCGATGTGCTTCCTTTTCTGCCGGTGCCGCTGCGGGAAGGCCGCAGAGACAAGGTCATCCTCCTCGGCACGGAAGGGGAAAAAATCATAGGCATCACGATTTCGGCACTCGAGGATATCAGCGGAAAAGATACCGGCCATATCGGCGTCTTCCAGGACCTGACGCAGCTGAAAAAACTTGAGGCAGAGATCCAGCAGAAAGAGAAATGGGCTGCAATCGGAGAATTATCATCGAACATCGCCCATGAGATCAGGAACCCGCTGGCATCAATGAAGGGTTCACTCGAGATGCTCAGGGACCGTCAGATACCGGAGAAGCACAAGAACCGGCTCATGGATATCGCCCTCCACGAGATGGAGCGGCTGAACGACATTATCACCGACTTCCTTACCTATTCCCGGCCGAAGCCGCTGGAGATACGGAGGGTTGACCTGCATCTTATTCTCGATGAAACGCTTGCGCTGCTGAAGAACATCGGGATGGACAGGGGAAATATCGTCATAGCCAGGGAGTTCGACAGCCCGCTGTTTGCTCTTGTTGATCCGCAGAAGATGCGTCAGGTATTCTGGAACCTCGGCATGAACGCGATTGAAGCAATGCGCACCGGCGGCAGACTGACCGTCAGGACACAGGTCAGTCCCGGGCAGATCGCCATATCCTTTGAGGATACCGGCGTCGGGATCGATCAGGCTGATATTGATCGGATATTCTATCCGTTCTTCACGACAAAAGACGCGGGGACAGGGTTGGGTCTTTCGATAGCATACAGAATTATTGAAGAGCATCAGGGCACGATCACTATCAGCAGTATCCCTGGTATAAAAACAATATTTACCATTATACTAAGGAGTCGTGATGGAGAGCTCTAAGGGCAAAATACTCGTCATAGAAGACGAACAGAGCATGCGGGAGGTACTGAAAATCCTCCTTGAGGAAGAGTCCTATGACGTCACCACGGCCCCGGATGGAATCAGGGGGATCGAGCAGGTCAGGAACAACCTCTACGACCTGGTCATAACGGATATAAAAATGCCCGGGGCCGATGGGTTCGAAGTCCTGCGTCAGGTCAAGGAAATTTCTCCTGACACTCTGGTGATCATGGTGACTGCCTTCGGGACAACCGAGTCTGCCATTGAGGCCATGAAGATAGGGGCCTATGATTACGTCCACAAGCCGTTCAAGATAGACGAAATCCGGCTTATTGTCAAGAAGGCGTTTGAGAAAAAAAAGCTGCGGGAAGAAAACGCGCTCCTCCGCGAAAAATTTCAGACCTCCTACCGGCTCGAAAATATCATCGGCAAAAGCTCCAAAATGCAGGAGCTGTTCAAACTCATCCCCAGGGTTGCCAACAGCAATTCTACCGTGCTCATTACCGGTGAAAGCGGGACGGGGAAAGAGCTGGTAGCAGCTGCCCTGCATAACCTCAGCCCCCGGAAAAACAAGAGCTTTGTTACCATTAACTGTGCAACGTTTCCGGAGGGGCTGCTTGAATCCGAGATGTTCGGGCATGTCAGAGGTGCCTTCACCGGCGCCTACCAGAACAAGGCCGGTCTTTTCGAGGTCGCCAATGACGGCACGTTCTTTCTTGACGAGATAGGGGAGATGCCTCCTTCTCTTCAGTCAAAACTGCTGCGGGTGCTCGAAAACGGGACCTTCAGGCGGGTCGGCGGGACATCGGATATTAAGGTCGACGTGCGCGTTGTCTCCGCAACCAACAAAAACATCCTGGAAGCCGTTGCAGCCGGACAGTTCAGGGAAGATCTTTATTACCGGTTGAACGTGGTACCGGTGGTCCTTCCGCCACTCAGGGAGCGGAAGGAAGATATTCCGCTGCTGATCGAGCATTTTCTGGCAAAATATTCCAAAAATACAGTCAGGGTATCACCGGAGGCTTTGAGCCTGCTGATCAACTATCACTGGAAGGGCAATGTAAGGGAACTGGAAAATATTATTGAGCGGCTGGTCCTGCTGTGCGACAAGGATATCCTGATGCAGGAGGACGTGCCGGATGAAATCAGCCGACATCGGGACGACTCAGCCTGCCTGCCGGAGATCGGCGATGGGAATATCGACCTCGAGAAGATCCTCGAGAAGATCGAAAAAGAGTATCTCTGCAGGGCACTCGAAATGACACACGGCATAAAAACCGAGGCAGCAGCAAAACTCGGCCTCTCGTTTCGCTCCTTCAGGCACAGACTTCATAAATACGGGATTTCACGGTCATGAGGATGAAGCTCGGGGAGGCGATGGTCGGGGACAGCCTTATTACACCCGACGAGCTGAGGGAGGCCCGGGAAAAAGAGGAGATCGTCGGACTTCTGCTCCACGCGGCAGGAAAGGTACGTGCGGGTCGTGATGTCCCGGAGAAAGCTTATGGGACGATCCGCTGTCTGCCGGTATAGATATTCATCCGGTCTCCACGGACAAATCCGATCATCGTAAGCCCCGTCTGCTCAGCTATCTCAACCGCAAGGCTCGTCGGGGCCGCCCTGCTGACCAGAACCGGGATGCCGCACCGCGAGCATTTCAGGGCAATCTCCGAGGACAGCCTGCCGCTGGCAAGCATCATCTTGCCAGCCAGTGAAATATTTTCGAGAATAGAGAACCCTATTACCTTGTCCACAGCATTATGCCGCCCGATATCCTCGGCAAAGGCGAGCATCGTCTTGCCATCGGTCAGCGCTGCGCTGTGAACGCCCCCGGTGATACGGTAGACTTCCGACTTTTTCTGAAACTCCCGGAAGATCTCCCGTATTGATTCCAGGCCGAACTGGGTCCCATCATCCCGGATCCTCTGAGGAAGACCTTTCATGAGGCTGACACCTCCTGCGCAGCCGGAGGTAATGGTCTTTTCGATTGCCGTATTGACAGTACCGGCAGACGGGATATCGACAAGAATCTCTTCACCGTAGACGATGCTGATCCTGTCGGCGCACCATTCCCCGCTGATCAGTCCTTCGTTATAGATGACCCCGACGATAAACTCCCTGATCATCACCGGGGAGCAATAGAGGTTCAGGACGTTCTGCCCGTTGACAGAGATCCTGACCTTTATTTCGATCGCGATCAGGTCTTCAGCCTCTTCGATCTGGCCTTCCCTGACCTTCGTAATTTGTATCGTCTTGTATGGTTCCATGCGTGCGAGTCCCTGTCATCCCTTATTTTTTCTGATACACCTGCTGTCAGCTTGACTTTCGGCAGTCAAGATTCTTATTATGTCCGATACGGGGCGTAGCGCAGTTTGGTAGCGCGCACGGTTCGGGACCGTGAGGTCGGAGGTTCAAATCCTCTCGCCCCGACCACTTTTCCCTTCCTGATATCACGCAGTGATTCCAGCATGATCTGATAAGGATGAACTCACAGCGGGAATGAATGTAATAAGGCCGGAGCTGACGATCTCAGCCCCGGCCTTATATATTATCAGACCTTAGCCAGCACCGGTTCTATCGCCACAGCAGCGACCTTATATTCCGGGATTTTCACCACGGGATCGAGGGCATCGATCGTCAGCAGATTGGCCGCGGCCTCGTGATAATGCATCGGCATGAATACGAGCCCT
>JBARHQ010000253.1:0-3699 GCA_049799315.1 Thermodesulfovibrionales bacterium
GGCATGTGAAATGATGGCCATAAAAAATCCAAGGATCGCTGTGGCAGGCCTGAACCCCCACGCCGGAGAGGCCGGCATGTTCGGGGACGAAGAGATCAAAGCGATTATACCGGCCGTTGAAGCGGCCCGAACGTCAGGCATCGAGTGCACGGGCCCGCATCCGCCTGATACGCTTTTTCACAAGGCCTATAACGGCGGTGTTGATATTATCGTCTGCATGTACCACGACCAGGGGCTGATCCCGCTGAAGATGATCGCCTTTGATAAAGGGGTGAATGCGACCATAGGACTTCCGATTATCAGGACCTCTCCTGACCACGGCACTGCATACGATATTGCATGGAAGGGTGTTGCAGACCCGTCGAGTATGATCGAAGCCATCACCTTTGCTGCCCGGTTGAGTATCTGAATGGCAAAGAAGAGTCTCGGCCAGAACTTCCTGTTTGACCGCTCGATACTCAGCGAGATTATAGAGGCTGCAGAGATCGGGCCGGAGGACACGGTCGTCGAGATCGGGCCGGGGCACGGCACGATGACAAAACTGCTTGCAGGAAAAGCCCGGAAACTGATCGCTATTGAACTGGACCATCAACTCTGTATCAGGCTTGTTGGTGAACTGTCCGGCTTTGACAACATCGAACTGATAGAGGGAGATGCCCTGAAGTTCAACTACGAGGAGATCGGCAGGTTCAAAGTCGTGGCGAATATCCCCTACTACATCACGACACCGGTCATCTTCAGACTGCTTGAGGCAAAGCAAAATCTTGAATCAATGACCCTCACGATCCAGAAAGAGGTAGGTGAGAGAATAATCGCCCCGCCCGGCGGAAAAGATTATGGGGTGCTCTCGATAGCGATTCAGTGTTACGCCATGCCGGTATTAAAATTCATCGTCCCGAAAGAGGCCTTTCATCCGGTACCGAAGGTCGACTCGGCAGTCGTGCAGATCTCATTGAGAAAAGAGCCTCTTGTTTCAGCCGGAGCTGAGGAGCTCTTTTTTAAAGTGGTCAGGACCGCTTTTTCACAGCGAAGAAAAACGCTTTCCAACTCCCTGAAGCCTTTTGGTCCAGCTGTCCGGGATCTGCTTGCAAAAGCAGGGATCGATCCACAGAGAAGACCCGAGACCCTTAGCATAGAGGAGTTTAAGAGAGTTGCGGAACTGCTTGCGGAGAGTCAATAGAATTCATCCTCCGTCCATATTGCAGGATTTATTGCCCTGAGGAGTTTATTTATTGCCTTAACAGCCGAGGCGAAATCCATCTAAACAGTGTCAGCGGAGACTCTTCCTTATGTATTAAGCCGGGCAGCCATCTTCTCATAAATACTCTTTCTGTGTCCAATGCCGAGAACGTGCACCGTCTCAGCCCTGATTTTGAATACGACGCGATAATCACCGACTCGAAGCTTCCAGAACCCCTTCAGCGTTTTTCTAAGCGGCAGTCCGTAGTTCTGAGGGGCAGACATGAGCTTTGTCTCGATCGCTTTTCTGATCTGTTCGCGCGCACTCTGACTCAGGGCGGGTATGTCATCGTGTAAAACGTCAGGATAGTATCTGACGTCAAATGACATTTATCTCCAGACCTCTTTATGAGACAACAGCCTCCGGCCCTTGAGATTCTTCTCCCGCTCATCTGCCCATGCGACAAGCGCTGCGTCTTCTCTGAGTTCTATCGCCTCTTTAACAAGATCCCGCATGACCATGGCCATGGAAACACCGCTTTTCTTCGCCATGCTCTTGATTATTTCATAAAGAGGTTTTTCGACAACAACATTTATTCTTGGATTAACGGCCGGCATCTCGTCCTCCTGTCATATCATTCAGTGTACCACTAGTGTACCAGATATTGAATAGCCCTGCAATAGGTGAAGGGCACACAAACCCCTCCCAGCCTCACAACCCCTCCTAGAACGGTTCTAACTTCCGATCCAACCCAACAACTACCTAACAGCCAACCCCTCCCAGCCTCCCCTTGTCAAGGGAGGAGAAAGCAATGACCTTGCTGCCGCTGGGTTTTATCCCCCTTGATAAGGGGGGACACAGGGGGGTTGCTGTTGCCCTTGAATCTGGCTCAAGAGATCCTTGCATACGCCCTCAATATTTTCAAGTACATCGTAGTTGCTGTACCTTACAACAGAAAGGCCTAAAGCATTCAGAACCTTCGTGCGTTCAGCATCGTATTCGATTGTTTCAGCATGACTGTCGCCGTCAATTTCGATCACAAGGCAAAGCTCGGCACAATAGAAATCTACAATATAGCCTGCAATCGGCTTCTGCCGCAGAAACTTGTGTTGGGAGAAATTTCTCATACGAAGGACGTCATTCCAGATTCTGTTTTCTGCCTTGCTGGGATTTCTGCGGTTCTTGCGCGCAAGTTCAGTGAGTGCTTTGTTGTAGGGCAGATATTTGGATGTTTGTTCTTTCATAATCCCGCTCAGACCAATACCCAACAGCCAACCCCTCCCGGCCTCCCCTTGTCAAGGGAGGAGCAGGATTGCCACCGCCAACCCGACTCATATCGCAGCAGTCGCATCGGGTCTTCCATCCCCCTTGATAAGGGGGGACACAGGGGGGTTGCCGTTGCCTCTTTGCTTCACAAAGCCTCTTGCAACGTTGCCTCAAAAAGTCTCCGGCTTGTTGTCGTGTTGGTCGTGATCCGGCCTTCCATCTCATCGCACAGTGCCATCAATTCGGCAACCTTCGCCACGATTCGGTGTTGTTCGGTAAAGGGAGGAAGTGGTACAAGCATATTTTTGAGTTTGGTCCCGTTCACGTTCGCTTGACCGCACTGCTGTTTTAATTCTGGAATAATCTGAGTCTCCCGGAAATACGGAGAGTTCATCGCCAGATTTGCGTAAAGCGGATTGGTGCGCTCGCGGCTAAATCTAATCCTGATTAGGTATGAGGCGAAAGTGAAAGAATCGTCTTTGCCGATAAAGATCCCCGTCTTTCCAACCAATTCGGCACTGTTCGTGCGGTTGTAAAGCAGATCCATATTTTTGAGGAAAAGCTGAGGCAGGTCATCGATTGATGTCGGGACTTTTTTATGTCCATTCAAAATAATGTGGCCATTTTGAATATCCCCCATTGACAATACCGGAACTCCTTTATCGGACGAGAGCGACTTAACCGATGTTCCATACTCAGTCAAAAGTGATAAGTTGCCAATTTTTACCCAGACCCAATTTTTCGGTATACTGAACGGGATGTCCTGTTCGAGTATGGGCGTTAGAGGTTTTCCTTTTCTAAGGTGCCCTTCCTTAACCATTTGTTCTTTATAAACTTGTATTCTATTAAGCAATTCTATCGCCGGCTCATCCTCCGGATCCTGCGCCACCAACTTCCCCCTCACGGCTAGGTTAAGAATAGCCTGCCGAAGCTGCTGGATGTGTTCAGCCCTTGTGGTGAGGCTCGGGAGGTGGTTGAAGTAGAATCGGGCACTGTCTTCGAAACTGAAGCTATCGCCATTTTCATTTTCTGTTTTGCCATTGTTCAGCCCGTGCAGGGTCGCGGCCACCAGCCGGTCACGCCGCCTTTCGCGTTTTGCCTGCGCTGCCTCCAGCTCATCGCACAGCTTCATTAGCTCATCCACCTTCGCCACGATCCGGTGTTGTTCGGCAAGGGGAGGCATGGGGATTAGTGCTTCTCTAAGAAGTTTGAAATGCCGAGCATAGCCTCGGCTCTCCAAGGGCACCCACTGC
>JBARHQ010000254.1:0-18592 GCA_049799315.1 Thermodesulfovibrionales bacterium
ACAGGAATGCAGAAAAAACGGGCGCACGGTTCCATCTGCGGACCTGATCATAGCTGCGTGTGCCCTTCATAACCATGCAGCCATAGAGCATGCTGATGAACATATCGATATGATTCTCAAAGTCCACGCCGGGGAGAAAAGAAAAGTATAAAGAACGCCGTCTAATTCGTCAGCGATACGAAAATTATCCGAGAGGCAGGTGCGCGCGGGGGTTCAGGTCAGGACCGCTGAACTCGTGCTTCAGCGCACGATGATACCCGGCAACGGCGATCATCGCAGCATTATCGGTACAGAGCGAAGGCGGAGGAACAAAAACCTGCACCCCGTGCTCTTCCCCCATTTCCTGCATCCTCTTTCTCAGGCCACTATTCGCCGCAACGCCTCCGGCAAGCGCCACCCGTCTTATCCCCTTCTGTTCCACCGCCCACTGCGCCTTTGTGACCAGGACGTCGAGAACCGCCTCCTGAAACGATGCGGCAACATCTTCTATTCGGGACTGGGAACCGGGGATCAGGGACTGGGCAGAAACAGAAAGAGAGCCGGCAGACACAACCGGGGAGACAACAGGGAGTTGACTTTTCATATTTATTTTTTCACGTCTCACGTAATTGAGAACTGCGGTCTTGAGGCCGCTGAAGCTGAAATCAAGACTCTCGGGCAGATAGGCACGGGGAAAAGCAATCGCCGTGGGGTTACCTGCAGCAGCAAGCCTGTCGATGAGCGGACCGCCGGGATACCCGAGCCCGAGCATCTTCGATACCTTATCATAGGCCTCGCCCGCAGCATCGTCACGGGTCCTCCCGAGTTCAATATATCTGCCGAAGTCCTCAGCAGCATAAATACTGGTATGCCCGCCCGAGACAACAAGAGACAGAAAGGGGAACTCAGGCTGCGGAGACTGAAGAAACGGCGACAGCAAATGGCCTTCAAGATGGTTGACCGCAACCAGAGGAATTTTTCTGGCATAGGAGAGCGCCTTGGCAAACGAGCATCCGACGAGGAGCGATCCGATAAGCCCGGGGGCAAAACATACCGCCACAGCACCAAGGTCATCCAGGGTGATCCCTGCCGTCTTCAGGGCCTCATCGACCACCGGGGCGATCATCTCGATATGCTGCCGCGAAGCCAGTTCCGGCACAATGCCCCCGTATTTTACATGGATCTCCTCCTGCCCCGAGACAATATTCGAGATAATCCTGCAGCCGTCTTCAACAACAGCCGCAGAGGTGTCATCACATGAGGTATCGATTCCGAGAACAAGCATGGGATATTATACTCAGTGTCTGTCTATAAATTCTTTTTCAGTCTGTTATTCCAGAGGTCTTAATCGGAAATAGTATATTAGATTAAAGATTGTTTAATGGAGTTCCGATAGTGTAATTGTGAGTCCGGTGATCTACTCCGGACAATATAGATTACATGGGGTGACAGCTTATGGTTAACTTGCGGCACGCAAAGTCTTCCTGGCACTTTGACCTGGTGAAGGCTGTTCTTCTATTGTTGTTTTCAGTTTTCACAACTTCCGCGGCGTATGCGCATGAAACTTCTTCTGACCTGAAAGCCCTCAGCATAGAGCAACTCATGGATATCGACGTTGCGACGGTTCAGGGAGCCTCAAAGTACGACCAGAAGACGACTGAAGCCCCTTCATCGGTAAGCATCATTACTGCTGACGAGATTAAGAAATATGGATATCACACACTTGCCGATATCTTGCGAAGCGTACGGAGTTTCCATGTCACCTATGATCGAAACTACAATTATGTCGGCGTGAGGGGGTTCGGTCGTCCCGGGGATTATAATGCCAGGGTCCTGGTCCTCGTGGATGGGCATCGAACGAATGACAACATCTATAACAGCGGGTCAATCGGCACCGAATTCCTCGTAGATGTAGACCTCATCGACCGTGTTGAGGTCATCCGTGGACCCGGATCTTCGCTCTACGGAAGCAGTGCCTTTTTCGCTGTTGTCAACGTCATCACCAAAAGTGGAAGGGATTTGAAAGGTACTGAAATTTCCGCTGCCGGCAGCTTCCAAGCCTACAAAGGACGGGTCAGCTACGGGGTGAGATCTCAGAACGACTTTGAGGGTGCCTTCTCCGGTTCAATGTTCAACAGTAAAGGGCAGAGACTCTTCTTCCCTGAGTTTAACAACCCGGCCACAAATAATGGTATTACGGAACATACTGATTACGATCGCTCCTATAGTGCTTTTACAAAGCTCTCTTATAGCGATTTGACCCTTGAGGGGGCCTATATCTCAAGGACAAAGGGGATCCCCACAGGCTCATTCGGAACAGATTTCAATGATCCCCGCAACAAAACCGTTGATAAAAGTGCTTTCCTCGATCTGAAATATGAACGTACGATTAGCGCGAACCTCGATATTACAGCGAGGCTCTTTTATAACAGTTATAACTATACCGGGGGTTATTTATACACCGGCACGATAGAAAAGGACCAGGGAAAGGGCGAATGGTGGGGGACTGAGGTGAAGCTCGTCGCACGGCCACAGAAAGCGCACAAGGTCATCTTTGGCACGGAATATCAAGCGGATTTACGTGTACGGCAAAAGACCTTTGATTTAGACCCTTATTTCCTCTTTATAGACAGCAGCACGAAGGCTAACAGTTGGGCCTTGTATATACAGGACGAATATTCAATCTCGAGGGAACTCATCCTGAATGCGGGAATAAGAAACGATCACTACAGTACTTTTGGGATTTCCACAAGCCCGCGTATCGCCCTCATATATAACCCCTTCAATAAAACCACCGTCAAGCTGCTTTATGGGACGGCCTTCAGGGCACCCAACGCCTACGAACTATATTATCAAAGTGCCCCTTTGCAGAGGTCAAACCCAGGCCTGAAACCTGAGACGATCAGGACCTACGAAGCAGTCGTCGAACAATATATAGGACCTCATATACGGGCCACGGCAGCTGGTTTCTATTATAAGATACGAAATCTTATCAGTCAGACAACTGATCCTGCGGACAATGCCATTGTGTTCAGAAATATTGAGGCTATTGAGGCCAAAGGCTTTGAATTCGAACTCGAAGGGAAATGGAAACCAGGGCTGGAAGGACGACTCAGCTATACCTTCCAGAGAAATAAGAACCTGGCTAATGATGACATACTCACCAATTCACCTGAACATCTGGTGAAGCTGAACCTCATTGTCCCGTTCATCAAGGAAAAGCTTTTTGCGGGGGTCGAGGAGCAATATACAAGCAGGAGAAAAACTCTCCTGGGCCATGATGCCAATTCTTTCTTTGTCACAAACCTGACTCTTTTTAGCCGCAACCTTCTCAAAAAACTTGAGATCTCAGGAAGCGTTTATAACCTGTTCAGCAACCATTACGGAGATCCGGGAGCAGCGGAGCACATACAGGACATCATCAGGCAGGATGGCCGAACTTTCAGGGTCAAAGTAACATATATTTTTTAGCCTGTGATGAAAATACCATATAAAGCTGTTCTCCTGATCTTGATGGTTTGTATTGTTGCGGGAACGATACAGAAGGCTTCTTCGGAAGAACTGCCTGCTAATGAATATGAAGTAAAGGCAGCCTTTCTCCATAATATCCTGGGATTTGTTCAATGGCCTAAAGATTCTCAAGGAACTCCGGACAACAGGGTGAATCTCTGTATTTTGGGAAATGGCCCCTTTGGCAATGCAGTACGCAATATGGAGGGGGAAACCATAGGCGATAATAAGACGATCGCGCTGAGATATACTAAATCACTCAAGGGTTTGAACAATTGTCATATTCTGCTTATTGCCCCTTCAGAGGAGGACCGCATTGCGCAGATAGTGGCATCTCTTCGGGGGGCACACGTTCTGACTTTGGGCGACACAGAGGGATTTGCACAGAAAGGTGTGATCATCAACTTCTATATCGAGGGTGCCAAGGTGCGTTTTGAAATAAACGCAAATGCTGCGCATCGGGCAGGGCTCAAGATAAGTTCCCGGCTTTTGAAGCTGGCGAGAGTCATCGACAGTTAGCGTGGACAGCGAAGGATAGGCAGCAATGCACTTATTTCAAAAATCGTCCATCAAAGGAAGACTGATGCTGATCAGTCTTATTACCACGATAACTGCTTTACTCCTGAGCGGGATCATATTGGGTACCAGGGAGGTTATCATATTTCGACGGACATTAGTTAATGAACTGACCGTTCAGGCGAGGATGATCAGCACCAATTGCGCGCCCGATCTTCTTTTCGGCGACCAAAAGGCGGCGGCGGAAACACTTTCGGCATTGGGCGCTTCACCCCATGTTGAACTTGCGGCCATCTATGCAACAGATGGCGAATTGTTTGCAACATACCGAAGAAGCGATGTCAACATAGCTTTACTGCCCTCGTTACCGGCAGAGGAAGGATATCGTTTTTATAGAAGCCATCTCGTTTTATATCAGCATATTGTTTCGAAACAAAAAAAACTAGGCTCAATATATATATGGTCTGATTTGAGAGAACTTTACGGTCGCCTGGTATGGTACGCCTTCGCGCTTCTTGGCGTCATTATCTTTTCTTCTCTTGTTGCACTGATGATCTTTTCCCGATTACAAAAGGCAATAACTACACCCCTCCTGAACCTAACAAAATTGATGAGGGACATTTCGGCGGACAAGGACTATTCAGTGAGGACAAACGTTGAAAGCCATGATGAGATCGGTGTGCTGTCCGGAGGATTCAACTCAATGTTGCAGCAAATTCAGATCCGCGATGATGAACTTGAGCTGGAACGCAAACAACTTGAAAATCTGATAGCAAAACGCACGGCATCCCTTGTGCATACGAAAGAGCAACTCGAAGGCGAGCTTGTCAATCGTATTCGAGCCGAGGAGAAGCGAAAAAGCCTTGAAGAGCAGTTGTACCAGTCGCAAAAAATGGAGGCAATCGGCACCTTGGCCGGAGGCATTGCCCACGATTTTAATAACCTTCTCACGGTCATTATAGGGTACGGTAACCTGATTAGAATGAGACTGGATGACAACGATCCGACGAAGTCTCAGATCCATGCAATACTGGATGCCTCTGACAGAGCAACGGAACTGACAAGGGGCTTGCTTGCCTACAGCAGAAAACAGCCACTGAGCCTTAAGCCGCTGAATATCAATGAAACCGTCGACAACATGAGAAAAATGTTCGTGAGAATTCTCGGCGAGGACATTGAAAAGCGCGTTGTGCTTGCCGAAGAAGATCTGATAATTATGGGTGATTCAGGCCAAATAGGTCAGGTCTTACTGAATCTGGCGGCCAATGCAAGGGATGCCATGCCTGACGGGGGCGTGCTTACGATAAGCACAACGCATATTGAGATCAGCAACGAGTTCATCGGGAAGTATAAGTTCGAAAGGCCCGGGCCCTATGCCTGTATCACCTTTACTGATGCGGGGGGGGGCATGGATGATAAAATCAAGGAAAGGATCTTTGACCCGTTCTTCACCACGAAAGAGCTGGGCAGGGGCACTGGGCTTGGACTGTCAATTGTCTACGGGATAATAAAACAACACAGCGGATATATCATATGCGAAAGCGCGATCGGAAAAGGGACAACGTTCTCCGTCTATTTCCCCCTCATTGAGGCGCAATTGAATGCAGAGGAAGAAGGTGCGTCATCCCCGTCCAAAAGGGGCGATGAGACGATCCTGCTGGCGGAGGATAACGAGTCAGTGCGGACATTTAATCGCGACCTTCTTGTGTCTTTCGGGTATCAGGTAATAGAAGCTGTCGATGGAGAAGATGCTGTAAACAAATTCGAGAGAAACAAGGATAGAATTCAACTCCTTCTCCTTGATGTAATCATGCCCAAAAAAAACGGGAAAGAGGCACACGATGCCATCAGGTCTATGCGGCCTGATATAAAGACCATATTCATAAGCGGCTATTCGTTCGACATTGTAAAGCAAAAGGGACTGATTGATGAAGGAGCCACTCTTATCTCGAAACCTGTTGCTCCGGAAGCCCTCCTGGGTAGTATCAGAGAGATCCTGGACAAGTAGGATATAAGGATATAACGGCTGTCATAAAATATCCTCTGTCCGTCGACAGCAACCCCAGAGTCTTAGGTTTTCATCATCCCGTCTGCCATTTCGACAACACGGTGGCAGCGGTCAGAGAGAGACTGGTTGTGCGTGACAATAACAAAGGAGACCCCGCGACTGCGGTTCAGTTCGACAAAGAGTCCGAAGAGTTCATTCCCGGTCGCGGTATCGAGGTTGCCGGTTGGTTCATCAGCGAGCACGATCTGCGGGCTCTGGATCAGCGCCCGAGCAACGGCAACGCGCTGTTGTTCTCCGCCTGAGAGCTGGCCGGGCCGGTGCTGCAGCCGCTTCGCAAGTCCAAGTTCCTCAAGCAGCACCCGGGCATCTTCCTCGACCTTTGCAAACGGCCTTCCGCCGATGATGCCCGGGAACACCACATTCTCGACAGCCGTAAATTCAGGCAGCAGGTGATGGAACTGGAAGACAAAGCCGATATGTGCGTTCCTGATGCCGGCGAGGTCGTTGTCATCCATCTGCGAGAGATCTTTCCCCCGGAACAGTATCCGGCCCGAGGTCGGCTTGTCAAGAGCGCCGAGGATATGCAGCAGGGTGCTCTTGCCGGCCCCCGATGCGCCGATGATCCCGACCATCTCGCCGGATCCGACCGACATGCTGATCCCCTTCAATACGTTTAATTCGCCGGCCGCAGTCGTAAAGGTCTTCGTCACCTCTACTGCCTCTATCAAATTATTCAACACAGCACCTCGAATAAAAGAACCTTACAGTCTCAAAATAAAATTGACATTCAGATGTCCTTGTCGTCATGCCCGAGTGCCTCTGTCGGGCATCCATTCTTGATTGAAATTGGATTCCCGCCTTCGCGGGAATGACAGCCAATATGTACTGACTATTATGAGACCCTTAATAATTCCTGTTGTCATTGCAGAACTTTCACGATGTTCCTGTCTGCGGCATAACACATTATATCCATCATTCATATCGGAGCGGCTCCACCGGGTTCAGGCGTGCAGCCTGCCAGGCCGGGTAGATCGTCGCCAGAAAACTTATGATAACGGCCGAGGTGCAGACCACAACAAAATCAGCCATCTCCATCCTGACCGGCAGATGGCTCAGATAATAGACATCCGGCGGCAGCTTGATGAGCTGGTATTTATCCAGAAGGCGTCCGAGGAGATAACCGCCGGCAAGCCCGATTGCAGTACCGATCAGGCCGATAAAAAGCCCCTGGAGCATGAAGACCGCCATAATCCCGCCATTTCTGGCGCCCATCGCCTTCAGTATCGCGATCTCCCTGCTTTTTTCGATTACGTTCATGATCAGGTTGCTTATAATATTGAAGGACGCGACCAGGACGATCAGGACGAGGATGATGAACATGGCGAACTTCTCGAGTTTCAAAGCAGAGAAAAGGTTCTTGTTCATCTGCATCCAGTCCTTTACATAAACCTCGTGGCCCAGTTTCCCCTGGAGGTCTTTCCTGACAGTGGTCGCTTTATAGATGTCCCTCAGCCGCAGTTCGATGCCGGTTATCGCGTCCTTCATCCCGAAGAAATCCTGCGTGGTCTTCATATCGGTCAGAACGAGATTGGAGTCGTACTCGAACATGCCGATCTCGAATATCGCAATGACCCTGAACTTTTTCACCTTGGGCAGCATACCCATCGGACCGATCTCACCAAGCGGCGAGACAATATTGACGCTATCGCCGATCAGCAGGCCGAGATTTCCGGCAAGCTCCCTGCCGAGGATCAGGCCGGGCATGTCCCTGTCCTGCGTGAGCCTCCTGATATCCCCGTCTTTAATATGAGAGAGGATCTCGGTAGTTTTTGCCTCGTCTGCAGGATCGATGCCACGGATAAAGACACCATGCACCCTGCTCCCTGAAGAGACCATGACCTGCCCCAGGACAAAAGGTGCAAATGAGACGACCTCATTCTCTCCCTTCAGTTTCTCTGCATACTTCTGGTAATCCGGGATCATCCCCCTGTTGCCGACGACAACAATGTGGGCATTCGCGCCGAGGATCTTCTTCTGGAGGTCCTGCTGGAAACCCGACATGACCGACAGGACAACAAGGAGGGCCATGACGCCGACCGCAACGCCGCCGATCGATATCGCGGTATTGACCGAGACACTTTTATGCTTTTTCTTTGACCTGAGATAACGAAAAGCTATGAAGACCTGATACGGCAGTCTCATTTGCCGGTGTCAGGCCCGGATTCTGCACTGGCTTCGGAACTGGCCTCGGTATTGTATTCAGGTTTTAGCTGCGGGAAAAGAATCACGTCCCTGATCGACTGGGCATTCGTCAGGAGCATGACAAGCCGGTCGATACCGATGCCCTCACCGGCCGCGGGCGGCATACCATATTCAAGGGCACGTATAAAGTCTTCATCCATCCAGTGTGCCTCATCATCGCCGGCCTGCTTCGCCTTCACCTGTTCAAGGAACCGCTCCTTCTGATCAAATGGATCATTCAGCTCTGAAAAGGCATTGGCAATCTCACGTCCGCAGATGAAGAGCTCGAACCTCTCAACCAGGGCCGGATTGTCCGCCTTCCTCTTGGCAAGAGGCGAGAGTTCAACCGGGTGGTCCGTGATAAACGTAGGCTGAACCAGCCCCGGCTCCACCATCTCCTTGAATATCTCGTCGAGTATCTTGCCCATTGACGAGCCCTCGGGGATGTCATATTTCCTGGACCGCGCCCACATCTTTGCTTTCTCAGGATCGTTGAATATATCAGACGGAACGCCGCTCTTTTCGAGCGCCTCGAGCATGGGAAGCCTCGGCCACGGCGGCGTGAAATCGACCTCAACGTCGCCGTACATAAACTTTGTCGAGCCGATCGCCTTCATGGCAACGTCGACAAAAAGCTCCTCGGTCAATGACATAAGAAACTGATAATCTCTATAGGCAATGTAGAATTCGAGCATCGAGAACTCGGGGTTATGCCGGGTCGAGATGCCCTCGTTCCTGAAGTTTTTGTTCAGCTCATAGACCCGCTCGTAGCCGCCGACAAGAAGTCTCTTGAGGTACAGCTCAGGAGCTATCCTGAGATAAAGATCGATGCCGAGGGCATTGTGATGGGTTTTGAACGGCCGTGCCGTTGCGCCGCCGGGGATCTGGTGCATCATCGGGGTCTCTACCTCGATAAAGCCCTTTGCCTCCAAGAAGTCCCTGACCGCCCTGATCACCCTGGAACGCTTGGCAAAGTTTTCGCGCACCTCAGGGTTAACGATCAGGTCTACATACCGCTGGCGGTAACGGGTTTCAACATCTTTAAGCCCATGCCACTTTTCCGGCAGCGGCCTGACCGCCTTGGTCATCAGTTCGAAGTGGGTCACCTCGACAGTGAGTTCATCGGTTTTGGTACGAAAAAGTCTTCCCTTCACACCGACAATATCACCGATGTCCAGTTTTTTAAGAAGCTTGTGCCGGTCACCAAGCACATCCCGCTTAAGATATATCTGCATCCTGCCGGTGCTGTCCTGGATATGGGCAAACGCCGCCTTGCCGAAGTCACGGTAGGCAACAAGCCTGCCTGCAAGTGAGCATTCTATGGTTGTCGCATCAAGCTCGTCCCTCGTCCTGCTACCGAATTTTTCAAACACCTCGGCCGCATGGTCGTCCGCCTGAAAAGGGCGTCCATAGGGTTCGATCCCAAGCTCTCTCAGTTCTTCAAGCTTCTTGATGCGCTGTTTGATCAGTTCATTCAGTTCTTCCACAATCACCTCAGAAAAAAGATATGGATATAATTACCGATTTCCCCTATCAAGTCAAGGGAGAACACCGCCGATATTCCCCCGTCAAATCCTGCTGCTATATCAAAAAAGCAGCGTGAGAACAGCAGGCAAGCGGATTCAACGGCGTGTTGCGCCGGTGCCTCGCCGGCGTTTCGGGAATCCGGCTGTATCGGGCCGAAAATGAGCGCACATGCTGTTTTCACGCTGTTCAGAGTACTATTGATAAAAAGTACTCTGCACCGGGGGACAAACGCTCTCTAGGCGGGTTGTTCTTTATAGTTCTCACTCAGGTAGGTGAGCAGGAACTCTATCCTCTGGGTGAGTTTGTCAGGATCAGGGTCAGAACCCTTATTGACGTAGTTGGCAGGCTCCAGGGTTTCCATCTGCTGCTTGAGGTCCTGCCCGCATTTCTCTGCAGAGAAAAAGACTATGGGTACACCAGAGGCATTATTCCGGGACTCAAGGGCCCGTATCATGCGCGCGGCGGTCAGCCCGTCCATCACCGGCATATTCAGATCGATGATGGCAATGTCGATCAGTTTCTTTTCTGCGAGCAGCTTTGAATATGCGGTCAAAAGTTCCAGTCCGTTTTCAAAGGTCTTGACATGCGAAGAGTAATGCTTCTCCTTCAGAAGTGCCTCAATGATCTTCCGCGTATAACGGGAGTCGTCAGCAACCAGGGCATATCCTTCCTGAGACATCTGGTGCGACGCCGCAACCGGTTCGGTCGCTGATGCATTAAGCGGTTCAGTGACTGAAGCAGCGACTGACTGAGTGGCCGATGAGTGAGTGGATGCAGCCGCTGAGACAGAAACCGGCTGCCGGCTCGGCTCCTGAGGGGGTGGTTCTTCAAGATTACTGCTATCGAGAGTGAACCCGCAAAAAACGCAGTTAAGTTCCCGTCGTCCATGTCTGACGACAACGTTGCATGGGACCTGCTCTCCGCAACACAGACAATATTTTAATTCTTCCACGTGAATCCCCCATTCCCCTGTCCATCTTTCCGAAAAAATAATCTAATTATATCCGCAGCCCTATTATATTGCAACAGGAAACCTGGAAACGAATTTCCCGGGCAATACGAGACGGGTTTGTAACATATTCTGGGAGGCAAGGCGCACATGGTTCGACAGGCTCACCCTGACATATGAAGAGTTTGCCCTGAGTTTATCGAAGGGAGTTTTGAAGCGCAACGCAGCATGCGGACTTTTTACGAAGCCGTCAATAGTTGTTATCAGATCAGCGCTTCATTTATAATTACAGTCCGCGGAGAGGTGCCAGAGCGGTTGAATGGGACGGTCTCGAAAATCGTTGTGGGGGCAACTCCACCCAGGGTTCGAATCCCTGCCTCTCCGCCAGAATCTTAACCTTAGTGGAGATTCTGTTCCTTCACCTGTACTATATTCAGCGGCATCGAATGCACCATCTTCCCGTCAAGAAAATGCTCGATCCAATAGGTCCCCGGCGTCAGAAACTCAAGGTTCAGATGGACCGAGATTTCCCGGTGACGCACGCTCGGATTACTGAGATTCAACCGTGAAACGGTCTCTCTGAGCACGTTTTTTTTGTCCGGCGAGGAAAGCCGCATCATCACCGCAAACTCGCCCTTACCTTCTGTCCACTCTGTGATGACCGCCATCCGCGGATGGAAGGCAGGAAACTGGGTGGCGTAGATATTCTCGAAAATCCCCATGAGACTAACCTTGCCACCAAGCTCCTGACGTATATCGTCGCAGACAATCGTAAAATGCACCGAGGGCTTCAGGTTTTCAGACATGATAATCTCTCCTTAAACGTTCGCGTCGCCGGAAACCGTATCCGGCGTTCCTGCTATTATACTTTATGCGGCAAGCGGCTTGACAGTCATAAAATAATTATGGATAAGTAAGAGGACACATTATGAAAATATTGCATATGTTATTGACGGTTTTCTGTCTGGTTGTATTTCTGGGTACCTCTGCATGTCAGAAGAACTCTGAAGACAGACCGGGAACGGGCAGTCGGAGACTTTCGGTTGTAACCAGTCTTTTCCCTGTCTATGACTTCTCGCGGCAGGTTGCCAGGGATAAGGCGGACGTTATTCTGCTGCTGCCACCGGGGACTGAACCCCACAGCTTTGACCCTCGGCCCGCTGATATTATAACACTCAGCCATGCGGACCTCTTCTTCTATACCAACATCTACATGGAACCGTGGGTTCAGAAGATCCTCACCGGCATCAGCAACAGCAACCTGCTTGCAGTCGACACCAGCAGGGGCATTCAGCTCGCCAACAGGTCTGAGGCCCCTCATGAGGAAGAAGATCATTCTGCAGGCGCTGCGCCATCCCCTGCGAGGCAAACGGCACAGGCAAGTCCCGGCGTACATGGACATGAGCATGACGGCATGGACCCTCATATGTGGCTTGACCCTGCATATGCAATAAAGATGGTCGAAAATATCAGGGATGGCCTTATAAGCAAAGACCCCCAGAACCGCACCTTCTATACTGCGAATGCAGTAGCCTACATAAAACAGCTGGCCACCATGGACGACCGGTACAAGACCTCTCTCGCCAGTTGCAGGAAAAAGGTCTTTGTGACCGGCGGACATTTCACCTTCGGATACCGGGCGCGGAGATACGGGCTTGAATTTGTCTCGGCATACGGACTTTCACCAAACTCACAACCGACTCCAGGGGCGCTTGCGAAGGTCACCAGGACTCTCCGGGCAAACGGGTTGCAGCACGTTTTTTTTGAAGAGCTGATCACTCCCCGTGTCGCAGAGACCATCAGCAGGGAGAGCGGGGCAGAGCTTCTGATGCTCCATGGGGGACATAATATTTCCAAAGATGAATTCAGGCAGGGGGTGACCTTCCTGTCCCTTATGGAAGCGAACCTCGTAAACCTCATGATCGGGCTCCAATGCGGCTAGATGTTGTCACGGTCTCTGAGGTCACCCATTCCTTTAATTCGGTCGAGGTCCTCTCGGACATCTCCTTCAGCATCCGGCAGGGGGACTATGTCGGTCTGGTCGGCCCGAACGGTTCAGGGAAATCAACGCTGATCAGACTGATCCTCGGGCTCCTGACGCCGTCGAGAGGCTCTGTGTCGGTCTTCGGAACTTCCCATAGGGAACTGCGCGACTGGAACCGTATCGGCTATCTCCCGCAGAAGATAGACTTTTTTAATCCCCACTTTCCCTCGACAGTCAGCGAGATTGTGAGTCTTGGGCTTGTTGCACACTCAGACCTCAGAAGACCGGCCTCAGAGGCCAAAAAGGCAGTCGACCGGGCTCTTGAACTGCTGGGGATAGCTGATCTGAAAAAAAAGCTCATCGGAGACCTCTCCGGAGGACAGCAGCAGCGTGTCTTCATTGCGCGGGCCCTCGTCAGCAGCCCTGAACTTCTAATCCTCGATGAGCCGACAACAGCACTCGACCCTGAGACGCGGGAAAATTTTTTCAGCCTCTTGCATCACCTGAATCACCATCACCAGGTCTCGATCGTCCTGGTGACACACGACATCGGCAGCATCGGTGAGTTCGCCTCGAAACTGCTTTATCTCGACAAAAAGGTTATTTTTTATGGGGACTTTGACGAGTTCTGCAAGTCAGATCATATGACGAGGATCTTCGGTCCTTCATCCCAGCACATTATCTGCCACAAGCATGACTAGAAGAGCCATAACCAGAAAATCATGGACACCGGCATTATAGAATTCCTCAGCTATGGGTTCATCCAGCGGGCTCTGATCGCCGGATCCTTCATTGCGCTGATCTGCTCCCTCCTCGGGGTTGTCCTCGTGCTGCGGCGGCTCTCCCTCATCGGCGACGGACTGTCACATGTCACCTTCAGCGGTGTTGCCCTGGGCCTGTTCCTGAATGTTTATCCGCTATATGTGTCGCTTCCCCTTGTTATCTGCAGTGCACTGGGCATCCTAAGACTTGCCGACAAGGCCAGGATGTACGGCGATGCGGCGATCGGCATCGTCTCCTCGGTCGGCATCGCTGCAGGCGTTATGCTCGCAAGCCTGGGCGGGGGCTTCAATGTAGACCTTTTCAGTTACCTGTTCGGGAATATCCTCTCGATCAGCGGGTATGAGGTCGCCTCCTCGATAGGGCTTTCAATCCTGGTGATGGCCGTCATTGCCTTGTATTTCAACGAGATCCTCTCGATCACGTTCGACGAAGAATTCGCGCGGGCATCGGGGATCAATACAGGAAAAATCAACACCATCCTGGTTATGCTGACCGGGATCACCGTTGTTCTGACGATGAAGGTCGTCGGGATTATGCTCACCTCCGCACTGCTGATCCTGCCGGCATCCACCGCATTTCAGCTGGCGCGGGGGTTCAGAAATGCCATGGTCATATCAGCCGTCACGTCAGTCACCTCGGTCGTTGCCGGGATTTTTATATCCTTCATGATGAACCTGCCGACAGGCGCCACCGTTGTCCTGCTAAATGCAGGCTTTTTTCTGGCTGCGTTCCTCTATAAACAGCACGGCAGGAACCCGTCTCCTCCTGCGCAGTAATGCCAGTACTGTCCGGACCAGAACGCTTCTCAGCCCTGTCTCACCGTGACTTCAGGCTTTTCCTGATCGGCCAGACCATATCCCTCTCCGGCACCTGGATGCAGTCGGTGGCGCAGGGGTGGCTTGTGTACAGCCTCACGAAGTCTCCTTTCTATCTCGGCATCGTCGCTGCCGCCGGGGCACTGCCGATCATGATTCTGACCTTGGCCGGAGGCGTCATTGCCGACCGTTTCCCCAAGAAGAACCTCCTGCTGATGACACAGGCGCTGTCCATTCTTCCGGCCCTTGCCCTCGGCATCCTGACCAGCCTCGGGATCGCCACTGTCTGGCATATCGCTGTAGTAGCGTTCTTCCTCGGATCGATCAATGCCATCGATATCCCGGTGCGCCAGTCTTTCCTGATCGAGATGGTCGGTAGAGGCGATATTGTCAACGCCATTGCCCTGAACTCCGCTGTCTTTAATGGTTCACGGATCATCGGTCCGGTCATAGCCGGCGTATCGATCGCCTATCTCGGCATGCCTGCCTGCTTCTTTATCAATGCACTGAGCTTTATCGCCGTGATCATAGCCCTGGCCATGATGCAATCCCAGGGGAAAAAGCCTGTCACGTCAGAGGGCGTTATCAAAGATTTTATGAAGGGCATCAGGTTCATCAGGAGCAGGACTGAAATTCTCCACGTCATCGCCCTGATCGCTGTCTTCAGTCTCGTCGGCATACCCTACATCAACCTCATCCCTGTATTTGCCGGAGAGGTCTATAATACAGGCCCCAGGGGTCTTGGGTTCCTCGTCGGCGCCTCAGGCCTCGGAGCGCTTACCGCTGCTCTGGGCATCGCTGTCGCCGGGAATATTGCCAATAAGTCACGGTTCATGTCCTCGGCAGCCCTCTGCTTTTCAGTTGCTCTTATCCTCTTCTCCCTCACCGGATTATTCTGGATTGCCCTGATCGTTATCGCGGTCGGCAGTTGGGGAATGGTCAGCTATCTCGCTGCGGCGAACAGTTATATTCAGGTCTCGGTGCCGGACGAGTTGCGAGGACGGGTCATGAGCATCTACTCGTTCGTCTTTCTGGGAGTCGTCCCTATCGGCAACACGCTCATGGGGATCACGGCTGATCTCATCGGCACGAGGCAGGCAGTTCTGGCCGGCGGGGTCATCTGCCTGCTCTCCTCCGCGCTCTTTTCCCTGAAATACCGCAGGTCGTCACCCGGCATCTAACAAGAGTGAGACGGGTTTGTAAGAAGTTCGGAGACAAGGCGCGCATGGTTCGACATGCTCACCATGATAGGAGAAAAGCCTGCCCTGAGCGGAGTCGAAGGGAGTTTTGAAGCGCAACGCAGTATACGGACTTTTTACGAAGCCGTCATAAACTTGTGGTAAACTTAAGTACACCATGAAGATCCTTGCGATAGAGACATCGACCATGCTTGGCGGCATTGCCATAGCTGATGACAGACGCGGACTCATTGCTGAAGCACGACTGAATGTAAAGACGACCCACTCAGAAAGACTGATGACGGTCATCGGTCAGGTTGTGGAACAGTCCGGCCTTCTGCTTGGCGAAATCGATATCTTCGCAGTGGCCTCCGGGCCCGGATCGTTTACCGGCCTGAGAATCGGCCTCAGCACTGCCAAGGGACTTGCCTATGCCACGGAAAGGCCCATTGTCACCGTGCCCACCCTTGAGGCCTTTGCCTGGAACCTTCCGTTCAGCAGATACCCGGTCTGCATTATGCTCGATGCCCGCAGAGGCGAGGTCTATACCGCTCTCTTCCGATGGGAGGGAGAACAGTTCATCAGGGAGATAGGCGAGACATCCGTTAAACCAGAGGAAATGCTGGCGCGTCTGCAGGGCACGGTGCTCTTTGCCGGGGAAGGCGCCATTGTTTACCGGGACAGGATCATTGCAGCTCGCGGCAGCCGCGCTGTCTTTGCTCCAGCTGACAAGATGGTCCCCTCACCTGCAAGCCTGGCAATGCGCGGACTCTCCCGGGCAGCGGCCGGAGAGTTCACCGATCCCTTTGGGGCAATCCCCCTGTATATCAGAAAATCAGAGGCAGAGGTGAAGCTGGACGAGAAATTGAGGACAGGAACCTAGCAGTCAACCATCATCTGCTTGCCGGGTCGAGGGCATGATAAATAATACCGACATAACTGAGATTGTGATCAGCCGGATGGTCGACGATGACATACCGGAAGTTCATGCAATAGAAATGTCTTCATTCACCATGCCCTGGTCAGAGGCGCTTTTTCTGAACGAGGTCCGGAACCAGCTTTCCCGTCCGATGGTGGCGCGGCATAGCGGCAGGATAGCGGGTTACCTCTGCGCAAGCCTGGTCATTGATGAAGGACATATACTTGATGTGGCTGTTCACCCCTCACGGAGAAGACAGGGGATCGGCAGAAGGCTGATCGATGAGACACTGGTCAACCTCATACAGCAAGGCTGCCGGACTGTCTTTCTTGAGGTGAGGGCCTCGCATGCCGGAGTGATACGTTTTTATGAACAGGCCGGGTTCAGGGTAATCCAGATCAGGAAATGCTATTATGTATCACCGATTGATGACGCGGCAATCATGGAACTTCGGTTTCCTGACCCCGGACATCAATGACAGAAGCGGGAAAAAGTGGATAACTATCAGCTGTAACGCAAGGGGGAACACGCATGACTTCGCTCTGGGCAAATATCTTTAAACCCCGGCAGGATTCTCAGGATAGCGTCTCTGCGGTCCTCAGAAGGATCCCGGTTTTCGACAGCCTTAATGCGCGCGATCTCCTCCAGATCGAAAAGATACTCCATGAACGTGACTATCGGCACGAGGAGCGGATCTTTCTCCAGGGTGACCCAGGTCTCGGCATGTATATTATTATCGAGGGGAATGTCGAGATCGTCTCTGAGCCCGGGCACCACCTCCTCACCGTTCTTCATGAAGGCGAATTCTTCGGAGAACTGGCGTTGCTGGATGAGTCTCCCCGCACAGCAACCGCTATTGCACAATCACCCTGCCGGCTCCTCTGTCTTGTGCAGTCCGATCTTTATGACCTTATAGACCGCAACCCGAAACTGGGGGTCAAGATCCTCGTGCAGCTCGCACGCACGATCGGGGAACGGCTAAAAAAAACCAATGAGTATGTGCATGAATTAAAAAAAGGCATGGAGGAGTCGACGGCACATGAATGACACGGTCAGCCGCTGGCTGAAAATACTCTTTGCTCTGGGACTCCTTGTCGGCCTGTTCTTCCTCATGTCGGCGATTGCCGACCTCGTCAAGATCGTGATCATATCGGCACTGTTTGCCTATATGATGGACCCGCTTGCAGTCAAGCTTGAATCGCGGGGCATGGGGCGCGGGGCGGCAACGCTCATCATCTTTCTCTTCGTCTCTGCAGTGCTCTCGGTCACGCTCATCATACTGCTGCCGGTCCTGACCGATCAGCTCGGGGCCATGCAGACAGGGCTTACCCCTGATCAGGTTGCCGTCAATATCACCAGACTGGACGTGCTGATTTCCCGGAAGCTTTCCTTTCTCGGGATCGACAACCTGGACCTTGCCGGGAAACTCCAGAGAATGCTGGCAGGATTCAGTGACTGGGCCTTCTCCCATCTGCTTGATATCGTCGGCCTGTTCACCTATCTGGTACTGATCCCGTTCATGGTATTTTTTCTCCTGAAGGACGGAAGGGAGATGAAAAAGCAGCTGGTGCGGTTGATCCCGAACCGCTATTTCGAATTCTCGATGAACCTGATTTCGAAAATGGACTGGCAGCTCGGCAATTATATCCGAGGCCAGTTCCTCGATGCGCTGATCTTCGGCATCCTCTCGATCTGGACACTCTGGTTCCTCGGCGTCAAATATTTCCTGCTTATCGGCATATTCGCAGGGCTCGCAAACCTTATCCCGTTTCTCGGACCGATAGCAGGGGCAACACCGGCGATCATGGTCTCCATAGTCGACACCGGTGGCCTGGCTCTCGCCGGGTCTGTAATTCTGGCTTTTGTGGTGATGAAGCTGATCGATGACTCGATTATCCAGCCGATCGTCGTTGCCCGGAGCGTCAATATGCATCCGCTCCTCGTCCTGCTGGCAGTCATCATCGGAGGAAAGTTCTTCGGCATCCTCGGCATGCTCCTGTCGGTTCCGGTGACCGGCTTCGCCAAAGTTGCGCTTCAGGAGAGCATCGAGAACTTCCGCAGATACCGTCTGACGTAAGACTGACGGGTTCGTAAAAAGTCTGCATACTGCGTTGCGCTTCAAAACTCCCTTCGATAAACTCAGGGCAAGCTCTTCATATGTCATGGTGAGCCTGTCGAACCAT
>JBARHQ010000255.1:0-16558 GCA_049799315.1 Thermodesulfovibrionales bacterium
TCCAGGGTCTTTTTGTACTCGGAGAGGCGAATTTTTCAGACCATGGGGCCAACCGCCTGGGGGCCAGCGCGCTCATGCAGGGGCTTGCTGACGGGTATTTCATAATCCCCTATACGATCGGGAACTATCTGGCGCAGACAAGACCCGGAGCTGTTAACACCGGTAATCCGGAATTCATTGAATCGATCGAGGGCTGCGAGACTTCCATCAGGAGACTTCTTTCCATTAACGGGAAGAAGACCGTGAACGAGTTTCACCGTGAGCTTGGGCATATCATGTGGGAGGATGTTGGTATGGCCCGCAGCTATGAAAGCCTGACCCGGGCGCTCAGACGCATCCCCGAACTGCGCGCCGAATTCCGGGAGAATGTGAAGGTCCCAGGGGGAGAGGCTGATCTGAACCAGGAACTCGAAAAGGCAGGTCGGGTAGCAGACTTCCTGGAGTTTGGGGAACTCCTGGCGCAGGACGCCCTGCACCGCAAAGAATCCTGCGGAGGCCACTTTCGCCTGGAGCACCAGATGCCTGACGGCGAGGCAAAACGCGATGATGAAAACTTCTGCTATGTTGCAGCCTGGGAGTTCAGGGATAAGGGCAGAGAGCCGAAACTTCACAGGGAGCCGCTCGTGTTCGAGAACGTTCATCTGGCAGTGAGGAGTTACAAATAATGGACCTGACGCTCTATGTCTGGAGACAGAATGGCCCGCACGATCAGGGCACGCTTGAGGAACACTCGGCGAAAAACATAACCGCGGACATGTCTTTCCTCGAGATGCTCGATGTTGTCAATGAAGGGCTGATCAGGGCCGGCAAAGAGCCGATAGCCTTTGACCATGACTGCCGCGAGGGCATCTGCGGCATGTGTTCGCAGGTCATCAACGGCGTACCCCACGGGCCTCAGGAAAAGACTGCTGTCTGCCAGCTCCACATGAGGCATTTCAACAATGGTGATACTATTTACATAGAACCCTGGCGGGCGCGGGCCTTTCCGGTGATAAAAGACCTTATCGTCGACCGGACCGCCCTTGACCGTATCATGCAGTCCGGAGGGTATGTGTCTGTACACGCCGGAGGGGTCCCCGATGCAAACGCGGTCCTTATCCCAAAGGCGGATGCTGATACTGCGATGGATGCGGCTGAATGCATCGGCTGCGGGGCCTGCGTCGCTGCCTGTCCAAACGGCTCTGCCATGCTCTTCACCGCGGCAAAGGTCGCACATCTTGCCTCACTGCCACAGGGAAGGGTCGAAGCAGCAAGGCGGGTCTGCCTGATGACCGAGGCGATGCTGAAGGAGGGGTTCGGCAGTTGCAGCAATCACTACGAATGCCAGGCGGTCTGCCCGAAGGGGATCAGCGTTAAGTTTATTGCAAAGCTGAACAGGGAATTCATAAAGGCACAATTGCCCTGGCGGTAAGGGGGAGTGAACTGCTTCTCTTATGCGCCCTTGGGCGCCTTAGGCCTTAAGAATCTTTTGAGGGGACCTTCTTACGGCCAACTTGAGGTCTGTTAGTCTTCCGGACTTTATCACCTGAGCGCATTGATTTTCCTTCGATATCCATGAGTATTGCGTAATAGTATCCCAATTTTCTGGACAACGGATTTACTTTTTTGTTATTTACCGCATTTCCGTAGGAGTTAATCATGCGCTGTAAATCTTTCTTAAAGGAAGCAACGTCAAAACTATGAAGCATTTTTTCTTTCTTGGCCTTGAGGTAGCTGTCAATTCTTCTTTGCAGTGTATATTCCTTGGGTGATAAGCTATCAACTGCACACCCTGCAGAATCCTTGGTCGATTTTATTTTCTGGACCTTTACAGGTTTTCCATAATGCTTATTCATAATTTATATTATATACCAGCAACGCGTAACTAAGAACTTCCCTCTGTTCCAATTCCACGCTCGCGATGTGGTTTGACGTTATCACCGGGAACTGCTGAGTGCGATAAACAATTCTGCAAACTCCTTCCCCTGAGTGGGTATTCTTTTTTCTGTAGATAATCATAGCGTAGATTACGTCCTGGCTGATAGCATAGGGCAAGAATAGAATCTTGTGATTCTTTTATTGAGCTATATTCAGCAAAATCCAGTGTTCTAATAATGGCTTCAAAAACTCTAACAGCTCCTGAATGGTCTGCAATAAGAATCCTCTTCCCTAAATTACGGTTCAGCAAATCAACAAAACTATGCGCAATTCTCCAATCTGCTTCGATAAGGGTTTCTCCTTCGGGGTAATGGTAAAACCTGTTCTTAAATATTTTAGCTACCTTAGCCCTTATTTCTGGTGTAGGTTCTTTTCCCCCACTGTAAATTTTAATAGCCTCTTCAACGATTTCATTTTTATGGCGAAAGGTAATTCCGCCATACTTTTGTGAATTTAGCCCGAATAAAGCATTAAACGACATATTAGTATATCCCGCTTCCTTCAAAAAGCAACGGGCTGTTTGCTCGGTATTTTCTGATTCGCTTCCATAAACCTGTATTGGAGCATCTTTAGACCATAACCAAATCGGATACCCAGCTTTATCAAGTACGTCAACAGCAATTTTAAAATCTTTACCTAATTCTTTTGCAGTAGCGTTACCTTCTTTTTTTAAATAATTACTTCTAGCACCTGATATCCTGCGGTTTTTGTCCCAAGTATCCCAATAACCTGAACCTACAAATTCTGGGTTTTCCCCTCCTGATTCATGGACAGATTTTCCATGCCTTATCATAATAACATGAGATTGATTCATTGGCACGTAAGCTTGCGGAAACATTGGCAATGCTTTACCGTTAGGCAACCATACAATACCCTCATTCATGCTTAATCCGCTCCCATCTTCCAATACCCTGCCAGATAGACGTCTTGTGCCATCAGTATTCATAGCCATATCATCTGCCAAAACTAATTTGGAACGATAGCGTGTCATTGTAGAGCCGATAGAGGGGATATTCTGTGGACATAACGTATCGCTGAATTTACTGATGCTGAAAGTCTGTAATAACAATCTTCTAAAACTGTCATTTTTTATTAATCCATTCCATGCCAGGTAAAATAAATTAGGGGCATGGGGAATTCTATAGCGAATAAATTCATACTTATCTTTAATGTAGTTATAAGGTGATATTCCTTTTTCCAACGCATCAATAAAAAAGTAAATATCCTTACTAATAACCTTTAAATTATTAATAAAATCTTTTGTGACATCTGTTTCACTCAGTTGTAACTTATCACCATATACCAACCTAAGAAAAGCAATATCCTGCTTTACGCTCTCTTCGGTATGGCAATTATGAAATTCGGAATGTTCACGCTGTGAAAAATAATTGGGGCTATTCAATGACAACCCCCATGTTTGGTCTAAACACTATTAAATATTTCTTCATAATATTCCATCCGCTTTCTTCATGGCTATTTTTTGCAGTTTCTTACAATCTGCAAAAAATACTACCGGCCCATTCTTATAGGATACCACATAATGTTGATGTCCTAGTGGGATCATCGTGTCGGGTTTCGCACTGTTCTACCCGACCTGCGAAACTCACTTCCGGTCGATTTCGATATTTTCTTTGCTGCCGCTATTGGCGACTGAGAGCATGATGCCGATACCGATCGCGATCGCTATTGCGATCAAGGTCCATGTCGTACCGATTCTGGCCAGAACACCCATTTCCCAGAGCGCGGCGAGAAGGCCACCAAGAAAGATAACAAAACCAAGAAGATAAATACCTGTCCATTTCATGACAAACCTCCTTATGAGATCAGACCTTCTATCAGGAACAAAACTAGTCAGAACCCTGTCATTCCCTATCTATTTTTTTCTGCTGCAAACCGATAGCCGGTAACTGTAAACCTTGCATCGATCCTCAATTGTCACTTGTAAATATTGACCCTCTATTCTTCTATTATTGGACGATAGTATAACAATTTCTCCTGTACGTCACGTACAGCTATTATGCTAAAATCAACTATGAATAAAATAGTGATCATTTTACTGCTGTGTTTCCCCACCCTTGCTTACGCCAACCCTGCGATCACGTTCGAGAAAGAGACCCACAATTTCGGTCATGTGGCACAGGGGGAGTTGCTGGAGTACTCATTCGACTTCACCAATACCGGAACTGAGGAGCTTGTCATCCAAAGGATCGCCCCCAACTGAGGATGCACTACGGTAATGGCTGGTTCCAGCCGTTTGAAGCCAGGCAAAAGCGGGTCGATAAAAGTCAGAGTCGACTTCGGCTACGTAATAGGGACGATCGTTAAGATTGTTGAGGTCTTTTCCAATGATCCCGAGAGACCGAAGGTGACTTTAACTCTTCTGGGTGACAACTAACCGCTCCACATCATTAGATCATGTCCCAAAGATGTTTGTTGGTAGGAGGAAGTACCCAGAGTTTAAGAAGGCATGGGATGATCTTGACCCGGAGTTCCGGGCATTGAAGGCCATGATTAAGGCAAGGGAGAAGTCCGGCATATCACAGGCCGAACTTGCCCGGAGACTTGGCACAAAGCAAAGCGTGATCTCCAGACTCGAACGCGGGGCTTTCAGCAAGGCCACCCTGGAGACTATCAAAAAGGTTGCAGATGCCCTCGACATGCGGCTTGTGCTGAAACTGGAGCATAAGTAATGTAAAGGCAGCTTCCTAAAACGTGATTTAAGAGGCTTTTAAAGAAGCAAGACTGAAGGAGGTTGGCTATCTCCTTCCCGTTTCACCATCCGGAGGTTGTGTGCCTCAAATTGGTGCCGAAGGGGGGACTCGAACCCCCACAGCGTTTCCACCGCTAGAACCTGAATCTAGTGCGTCTGCCAATTCCGCCACTTCGGCAATCTTCAAGAACAACCTCAATAAAAAAATCCTGCGATGAACAGGATTTTTTTATTGCTGCGTAACGATAATACTAATTATTTTTTATCAACAGCTTCTATGATCTTGTCTGCTTCAATAGCACCGGGAATCTGCTTTCCGTCTGCGAAGATGATGTTCGGCGTCCCGTTAATGCCCAGTTTTTCAGCAAGCTTTATATTTTCATCAATAACCTTGGTGTCACATTTCGGATCTGCTATCTTCTTATTTGCAAAGGCATCCTCAAGCAGCGCTACGGAGTTCTCGCAGACAATCGCCTTCGCTTTTCTGGCAGCATCCGGATGCATCGGCAACGGGAAGAGCTTTATATAGAAGACAATATCTTTTCTCTTCTCAAGCACCTTCTTCATCTGGTCATGCAGTTTTCCGCAGTATGGGCATTCAGGATCGGAAAAGACGATCACCTTGTTCTTTGCATTCTTGTCGCCCATGATCAGCGCGTTGTCCAGGGGAATGGATGATACATCGACCTTGTTGATCTTTTCGAAGCTGATCTGCGTATAGTTTGTTTTTGTCTTGATCCCGAGTATATTGCCGGCAATCAGGTTCTTCTTTGAATAATCGATATACATGATGCCTTTTTTACTTCCAGACTCCATGCTCACTTCCCAGAGGCCGTTAATTGGACCGTTCTTGACTTCTATGACCTTGACGTCAGGGATGATCTCCTTCAGGACATCTTTTGCCTGATCGGCATTCATGGTGTGGCATTTCGTACAGTCCTGCTCGCCTTTTGCATAGGCGGAGGCGTTCTGGTACCCGGCGGTGACTGCTAATCCTATTGTCAGAGTTGTTATAATTAATTTTTTCATGTAGAAATTTTACCATCAACGATAATAAAAAGTAAAGAAACCAGAGTGCAATCCTCCATCATATCAACCACAATATCCAAAGAACGGCGAGACAACAACATGTTCGCTCATTCTCGGTCCGATAAAACCTGACCTGCGAGGCACCGGCGCAACACGCCGCTGAATCCGCTTACATGCCGTTCTCACGCCGTTCAAAATATGTTTGATGATGGATTGACGATATTTCGCAATTGAATCATTTTTTCGTCATCTGATATAATTGACGTATTCGTAAAAAGTCGTCATTCCCGCGAAGGCGGGAATCCAAGGGCTCGCAACGTCTTGAAAAGAATGGATTCCCGATTAAGGACTTCGGGAATGACAGCCATGAAAAGGACTTTTTACGAGTTCATCATAATTCAGTTATTTTTCAAAGAGGCATGACTATGAAATTTACGCAGGAAGAGCTTAGCCGGTATAACCGCCAGATGATGATGGACGGATGGGGGCTGGAGACCCAGGAGAAGATAAAGAACTCGACGGTCTTCATCGCCGGGGCCGGAGGCCTGGGCTCGCCGGTTTCGATATATCTTGCCGTTGCAGGGGTGGGCAATATCAGGATCTGCGATTTTGATTCTCCCGACTGGTCTAATCTTAACCGTCAGATACTTCATAACCATAACAGAATCGGCACGAACAAGGCAGTTTCAGCGAAACAGACGCTCGCGGAACTCAATCCTCATATCAACATTGAGGCCTTTACTGATAAAATTATTGCAGAGAATGTGGATGAGCTTGTGGGCAATGCAGACCTGATACTTGACTGCATGGATAATTTCCCCACGCGGTATCTTTTAAACGAATGCGCCATCAGAAAAAATATCCCGCTGGTCCACGGGAGCATCTGGGGACTGGACGGAAGGATCACCTTTATCAAATCGCCTGAGACACCCTGCCTGAGGTGCTACTTTCCTGAATCGCCGCCTAAAGAGGTCTTTCCGGTGCTTGGGGCAACTCCGGGCGTTATCGGAACACTGCAGGCAATGGAAGCCCTTAAGTATCTCTCGGGTATCGGCAAGGTGTTGAAGGGCAAGCTTCTGGTCTGGTCAGGGAACGATATGAGCTTCAAGACTTTCAGGGGATTCAGGGACCCGGATTGCCCGACATGCGGCACGCAGCAGTCGTAGATTTACTCGCGCGGCCCGTTTATCCGGCCCGTTTCCGGCTTGGTTCCTTCTGGTTTTTCCGATAGCGCAACACCTTAAGAATTAAGTCCCCTGTTGATTAAGGCTGGCCGGAACAAGAAAAAGGTGGTGGGCAGTCGCAGAATCGAACTGCGGACACGAGGCTTTTCAGGCCTCTGCTCTACCGACTGAGCTAACTGCCCCCGGATAGTAATGATACCTGTTAACTTTTTTGATTGTCAACCAATGTTGAATACTATGAGAGAGAAAATTATTTTTTATGCGCCGGCCCTTGCATCGGGTATCCTTATTACCCTTGCGTTTCCGTCATATGATTTTTATCTGCTCGCCTGGATCGGCTTTATCCCGCTCATGCTTTCTTTATGGGGCAGAACTCAGAAAGAGGCCTTCTGGACCGGGTTTGTGTTCGGGGTCACCTTTTTTTTCGGCACACTCTACTGGATCTATCATTCGATCCACGTATTCGGGGGGATTTCTTTTCCCGCAAGTCTTGCTATTGTCCTTCTGCTCTGTCTCTGTCTGGGACTCTATCCGGCGTTATTCTCGTCCCTTTTCCTTGCCATCATCAGAAAGACGAAACTGCCGGCGCTCTTTGCAGCCCCTGTGGTATGGGTTGTCCTGGAGTTTGTAAGGTCCTATGCCCTGACCGGATTCCCCTGGGCAAGCATCGGATACAGCCAGTACCGCTTTCTGCATATCATCCAGGTCGCTGACATTACAGGGATATATGGCATATCGTTTCTGGTCCTTGCTGTCAACGGCGCGATTGTGGATGTCGTGCTGATAAAACGAAAGCTCCGCGAGATGCCGCTCTACCCGGTGGGATATGCGATGATCGGGCTGCTGACCCTGGGCATGACGCTGCTTGCATCACTCGGGTACGGGGCATGGAGGCTCGGGCAGGAAAGAGAGCACGGCAGTTTTTCCGTGAGTATCGTACAGGGAAACATAGAGCAGGACAAAAAATGGGAACCTGCCTTCCAAAAGGAGGTACTTGATACCTATTTCGACCTCTCGAAAAAGGCCGCAGAAGATTCCCCGCAGCTTATTGTCTGGCCGGAGACCGCTGTCCCTTTCCTGTACGATTACGATACGCCAAATACTGAAAAACTGACCGTCATGCAGCAATCTCTCGGGTCATATCTGCTTTTCGGATCGGTCATGCTCAGGGAACGGACAAGGGAAAATTCATTACTGACAAACTCTGCACTCTTGCTGGATCCTTCGGGCAAGCTGGTATATAAGTACGACAAGATACACCTTGTCCCGTTCGGTGAATACATCCCGCTCAGGGGGATCCTTTTTTTCATAGACAAGATGGTGGCCGGCATCGGCGACTATGTCCCGGGTGAATCATATGTAAAGGCAGGGACCGAGTTCGGAGGGTTCGGCACGATGATATGCTATGAAATCATCTTCCCCGGGCTCGTGAGAAAGTTCTTCACCGGAGGCGGTGATTTCATGGTGACGATAACAAACGACGCCTGGTTCGGAAAAACACCGGGCCCCTACCAGCATTTTACCATGGCGGTCTTCCGGGCGATTGAAAACAGAAAGCCGGTAGTCCGGGCAGCAAACACCGGGATATCAGGTCTCATCGACAGTAGCGGCAGGATAATGGCAGTGACACCCCTTTTCACCCGTCAGATATTGCCCGGCCAGGTAAAAATGGACAATACCATGACATTTTATACAAAATATGGCGATATTTTTTCTTATCTGTGCATCGTCGCATTTATCATTATAGTGCTGAACGTAAAAATATGGAGGTAATACATTTATGGTTATGCAGGAAGAGTTGAAGGAAGAGATCGGGTTGTTGAAGGCGAAGACAGAGGCCCTCAGAGGTTATCTTTGATGTAGACAGAAAAAAAGAGGCGATTACGAAGATAGAACAGGACCTGACGCAGGAAGAGGTCTGGTCCTCCCCCGGGAAGTCCAAGGTGCTTTTAAAGGAGAAATCGCGGCTTGAAGGTGCGGTTAATTCCTTTGCCACACTTTTCAGCAGGCTGAGCTACATAGAGGCATCAGTCGGCATCCTCGATGAAGAGGGCGGAGAGCTTTTCTTCCGGGAGCTGAAGAATGATGCCGCCAGTCTCAGGAAGGACCTTGAAGACCTGGAGTTGCAGAACCTGCTTTCCGGAGAACTGGACAGGAATAATGCGATCGTTACGATCCACCCCGGAGCAGGCGGCACCGAGAGCCAGGACTGGGCCCAGATGCTTATGCGCATGTACCTGCGCTGGGCCGAGATCAGGGGCTATGCGGTTCAGATCGTCGATCTCCAGCCCGGCGACGAGGCAGGCATCAAGGGTGCGACCATCACCTTCAGCGGAGAGTATGCCTACGGTTATCTCGCTGCGGAAGCCGGGGTGCATCGTCTCGTCAGGATATCGCCCTATGATGCGAACAAGAGGAGGCATACCTCCTTTGCGGCAGTCATTGTCTATCCCGAGATCGAAGAAGATATCAATATTGAAATAAGGGACGAGGACCTGAAGATCGATACGTACCGGGCATCGGGTGCCGGAGGACAGCATGTGAACAAGACCTCCTCCGCAGTCAGGCTGACGCATCTCCCCAGCGGTATCGTCGTCGCCTGCCAGAATGAACGCTCGCAGCATAAGAACAAGGCTGTTGCGATGAAAATCCTCAAGGCGCGGCTCTACGACCTTGAAGTGAGGGCCAAGGAAAAGAGGCTTGACGATATAGCCGGCGACAAAAAAGGTATAGCCTGGGGCAGCCAGATCCGCTCCTATGTGCTGCAGCCTTACCGTCTGGTCAAGGACCACCGGACAGGGATTGAGGTCGGCGATGTGGACTCAGTTCTTAATGGAGGCATCGATATGTTCATCAAGGAATTCCTGAAGTTCAGGACACGGAACCAGAAGGAGGGAGCATGATCAAGGAAGCGATCAATCTTGTGGTGAGCGGTATAAACCTCTCAGAACCGGAGACGGCTGAATGCATGCAGGAGATCATGGAAGGCCGGGCAACCGAGGCCCAGATTGGTGCATTGCTGACCGCGCTCCGCATGAAGGGAGAAACGGTTGAAGAGATTACCGGAGCTGCGCGGATCATGCGCGACAAGGCAGCCAGGATTAATGCCCCCGAGGGTGTGCTGGATACCTGCGGTACGGGTGGCGATACGTCTCACACATTCAATATCTCGACGACGACTGCTCTGGTGGTGGCAGCCGCAGGCATCCCGGTCGCAAAACACGGCAACCGTGCGGTTTCAAGCAGATCAGGGAGTGCCGACGTGCTTGAAGCCCTCGGGATAAAGATTGATCTTGAGCCTCAAAAGGTCGAGAAATGTCTTTTCGAGACAGGTTTCGGCTTTATGTTCGCCCCGCTCTTCCATCCGGCAATGAAATATGCTGTCGGGCCGAGGCGTGAGCTCGGCATCAGAACGGTCTTCAATATCCTGGGGCCTTTAACGAACCCCGCCGGGGCACGGCGGCAGATCCTCGGGGTGTTTTCGAGCCGACTTACGGAGACCCTTGCCCAAGTGCTGGGGAACCTCGGGGCCGTAGATGCCCTGGTAGTCCATGGAGAAGACGGGCTTGATGAGATAACCATCTCGAACGGGACAAAGGCATCCCGGTTTTCAGGGGGAAAAGTCGAGAGCATGTATATTTCTCCCGAGGATTTTGGGCTGGAACGGGGAACGGTACAGGACATGGTCGGCGGGGACAAAGACGAGAACGCCCGGCTTACAACCCGGATCCTGCAGGGCGAGAGGGGTCCGAAGCGGAATGTCGTCCTGATGAACGCCGGGGCAGCGATCATGGTAGCAGGAAAGACGCAGGACCTGAGAATAGCATTCGAAATAGCCCGTGAGGCTATCGACTCCGGAGCAGCTTCAAGAAAACTTGAAGAAATAAGGAAGGTTTCAAATTCATTGTAAATCAGAAATATCTTTTCAGCGACAGCTATAAAGATAATTGTATTGCCAACTGTATGATTCTGTTATAATTTTTCGAATATCAGAGGGAAGCGCGAAAAGAAAAAGGAATGTGTCCCCGACTATTTTCCTTACGCAAGCAGTCGCTCAAGGCGTCCTTTTCTCTTTTCCCAGTCAGGCATATATCTCGAAAGCAATTTGAAGTAAATATTATCATGCGTATGGACTTTCAGATGACAGATCTCATGCATAATTACGTAATCGATGCAGGATAAAGGTGCTCTAACGAGTGACGTATTCAGCAGAATATCTCCCGATTTACTGCAACTTCCCCATCGTTTGACCATTTTTCTCAGTCGAATTTCCGGATAAGGTACTCTTAATTTTTCAGCATACTTATAACATGCTTCGAGACGGCGGGAAAATATCAGCCGCGCGTGTTCCTTGTACCAATTATCGAGAAGGTTATTTATCATTACCGAATCGTCACGGTCAGGAGTTTTTACAAGAAAAAAAGGGCCTATCAGTTTAACACTACTGATTTCATGAGACCTTATCTTCAATCTGTACTGTCGGCCCAAAAACAGGTGCGTTTCTCCTCCTACATAACGGCGGGAAGGAGTGTGCGGCTCAAAATTGCCAAAGTATTCGGTCTGTCTTCTGATCCACCCGGCGCGCTTTGCGATACGGGTTCGAATGGCCTCCAACAAAGTGCCCCTCGGTGCTCTAACTACAACACTCGCATCAGGATGAACAGCTATCTCCATTGTCTTTCTGTCTGTATAGACAATAGCAAAGGATATCTTCTCCTTGCCGTACTCAACACTGTCGCGTATGGCGCTCATAACGACATCCTGTGATGGGCGAGCTGCATGGATCTTTCAATAATGTCATCCATCTGTTCAACATTAAGCGGGATCCCGCGTTTACCCTTGATCTCATCATAGAGAAAATCGTCTATCTCATCTATAGCCTTCTTCCTGGCGTCGTCATCATCCCAAAAATGGACTTTCCAATTGTGTTTAAGAATATCCTGAATTGCGAGCGCAGCATCAGCAGACACATCCTCGCAGTCAGACGTCGCGGGAACATATTCTTCAAAGAAAGGTTTCAGCAGACCATAGAAGGCCTGCGCATCCTCATTCTTATCAAGTTTTTCCGGCATATCATCATGCTTGCGGGTGACAATCTTATCACGGATCTCTGATACCCTATTCAGGTATTCCAGATCTGATATACGCTTAGCCCGATAGGCATCTATAGCCTGCTGAATCAGCTTCGAGAATTTCTCATAGAAGGCAGGGTCCTCCTCCATCTTTTCAGTGATAGCCCTTTTGGTGGCATGTGCGATAGCATCGGCCCTTGAGGCCGTTGTTTTAGCACCATAGACGCCTTGTTCTTCTTTAACCTGACCAAACATCTTCTCATCAAATATATTTACCGGTTCGTTGAGCTGGATAACCTGGTTCGCCTGAATATGGGTATCAAGCAACTTCTTGATCTTTGGCTCATAGTCCCGGTAATCGATTGACTCCGCATAGCGCAGCTTCACCGATGCCTTCAGGTTATGGAACCGGTTGAGTGCTCTTTTATACTGTGTCAACTTATCGTCCGGCGTATTCATGACAAACTGTTCCGTTGACAGCGCCATTGCAAGAAGATTGCTGTACTCTGCCAGCCGCTGGTAAAACTTCTCCCGCACTGCGGTGTCGCCCAGCTGCATCTCATATGCCTCTTCGTCGTAGCTATTTTTCACCTCCTTAAAGAGATCCCAGAGATCGGAATAAGCCTGCGGCAACTTAGCGGTTTCCTGATGGATTGATGTAAGCGTGCCCTCAAGGTCCTGCTCGTCAAAGCCTTCCAGACCGGCATTTGCGTACATTGTCAAAGCCTTGTCCAACTCACCAAGAATACTGGCATGGTCAACAATATAGCCGAACTCTTTCTCTGCCCCCAGTGTTTCGTCTTCATAGAGCCTGTTCACCCTGGCTATAGCCTGCAGCAGGGTATGCTCTCTCAGAGTGCGGCAAAGATACATGATCGTATTTCGCGGAGCATCAAAGCCCGTCAGCAACTTATCAACCACAATCAGGATTTCCGGCTCTTCACCATACAGAAACTGACTGACTATCTGTTTGTTGTATTCTTCCTCAGAGCCGTATCTCTTCATCATCTTCTGCCAGAACTCGACTATTTGACCTTTTGGGTCATCTGCCGGCCCGGCTTCGACTTCTTCAAAGCCCTCCCGTGTATCCGGAGGCGAGATGATAATTTCAGAGCTGACATGACCGAACTCGTCCAGAAACTCATGATAACGCAAGGCCGACAGCTTGTTTGGCGCGACCAGCTGGGCCTTGAATGGCGTGCCCTGCCAGTTCTGGCGAAAGTGCTCGCTGATGTCAAAGGCCCGCATATAGATGACCTTGTCGGCCTTGTTCAGCATTTCTGCGCGGGCATATTTCTTTTTCAGATCAGCCTTCTGTGCATCAGAAAGCCCCTGTGTCTGCCTGTCAAACCAGAGATCAATTGCCTCCTTGTTCTGGACCATATCTACATATCGGCCTTCATAGAGTAATGGCACGACCTGCCTGTCTTTCACCGCCTGCTGGATTGAATAGTGCGGTTCGATCATTCCACCGAACTTGATGAAGTTGTTCTTCTCCTTTTTCAGCAGTGGTGTACCAGTAAAGCCAAGGTAACAAGCTTTGGGGAACATCTGCCTCATACGTGCATGCAGATTCTTGAATTGTGTGCGGTGAGCCTCGTCAACCAGCATAAAGATATCAACGGATTCTTCCCGGTATTTCTTGACGTTAAGCGCCTTGTCGAACTTATGAATCAATGTTGTAACAATGGCAGACTTCTTTTCTGAAACCAGCTCAAGAAGGTCACGGCCAGTTTTTGCCCTGTGTCTGTCGAGTCCGCAGGCGGCAAAGGTGTTACTCAGCTGCCTGTCCAGATCCACCCGGTCAGTTACGAGCACAATACGGGGATTAGGAATATCCTTGTCCAGGGCAAGGTTTCTGGCAAGCCAGATCATGGTAAGAGATTTCCCCGACCCCTGGGTCTGCCAGATGATGCCGCCCTTGCGACGTCCGTCGTTATCAAATTGCTTCACGCGGTCAAGCGTTGATTTGATAACAAAATACTGCTGGTAACGAGCTATCTTTTTTATGCCCCCATCAAAGATGGTAAACCTGTGGGCAAGCTCCAAAAGACGTTCAGGCCGGCAGAGGCTGTAAATAGTCTTGTCCTGCTCAGTCACTTGCCTGGCACCTTCTGTTTCCATTGCATCAAAGAATTTCCGTGCAACAGCAAAATCACCGGCAAACAGCACATCCTTGTCTTCGGGCCTTAGAGGATTACTGATGCAGTCCTTGATATCTTTTTCTTTGTCGTGCAGCTCCTGCCATACGCTCCAGAACTTCTTAGACGTACCGGCAGTTGCATACATTGCAGCATTTTTGTTTACACCCATGGCAAGCTGCACATAAGAGAAAAGCCTTGGTATATACTCATCCTGCTGGTTGCGGATGGTCTGCTCGACAGTCTTTGATACTTCTTCCTTTGGCGATTTACATTCGATCACTGCAAAGGGAATGCCGTTTACGAAAAGTACAATATCTGGCCGGGCTGTCTCATTGCTTTTCGTGCGCTCGACACTATACTCAGCAGTAACGTGGAAAATGTTGTTCTTCCAGTCTCCCCAGTCGATATAGCGCAGGGTGAAGCTCTTGGAATCGCCTTCAATGGTCTGCTCCAGCGCAGTGCCCAGAGTGAGAAGATCATAGACCGCCTCATTGGTCTTCTGCTGCCCATCCCACTTCACATTCTTCAGCTTCTGGATTGCGGATTGTATGTTTTCCTCACTAAATAGATATTCCTGGCCTCTGTACTGGATGCGGTTAATCTCCTTGAGTTGCTTGCGCAGTATCTCTTCCAGCAGCACATTGCCATATTTCCCCTGCCGTTCAACAACAGCCTGTTCAGGGGTAAGGTATTTGAACCCAAGGTTGATCAGCTGCTGCAACGCAGGGAGTTGGGAGAGATATTTTTCATTGAAACGAAAGCTTTTCATGAACGTTGCCTTGTTTGTGTGCGTGTTTTATACAACCGCGCTGTAAAGCCGCCTTCATTTTTAAAGGCTTCAGCCTGCGCTGCCAATTGGCGGTCCAGCAGGCTGCATGCAACAGCAATTAAAACAAGTGCGGCATTTGCAGAAAGCTCAGGAAAAGTGGACGACTGAAAAACCGTAGACTGCATGGACGTTGTGGACGACATGGACTTTTTCGCCTGTCCACTTTGTTGTCCCTTCAGTCCATGTTGTCCAGGCTGTTGTTCTTGTCGTCCATGTTTCTGGTCTTGTCGTCCATTCTCTGCCTTTTCCTTCACCCATTCCGCAACCGCATCTGCGGTTGCCGGCCGCCGGGCGATCAGTTCCGCCCGGCGAGGATCTTGTCTGTCCCAAAGCGGCAAACCCTTCTGCCGCAAAAAATCCTCATAATCCAGGAGCAGTTCTTCCAGGCTGGCCCGCGCCACATTCGTCAGTTTCAGTTCGGTCTTTTTTGAGGTGCCGGAGGCCTGACTTCCTTCGGCAATGTTTTGCACCCCGCTTCGAGCAGCCTGGATCATCTGATCATGAGTCCGTGAACGCTTTTCAATATAACGGTCACAAAACCGCACCGTCACATCATAAGCAAGCTGTGCAAGTTGAAAACTCTTTAGCCTGCGATACCCGCCATGCTTAGGAATCAGACCTTCATGATCAGTCATTTCCCCGTCCCCCTTCGTCCACTATTTTGTAAATTGCGTCCATGTCGTCCACACTGTCCATTGTTTTTTGTTTTTCCAAACGGCAGGCAGTCGGGCAGGTTTGAAACCTGCCCCTACAAAAACAACATTATTTAACATCATTCTCCACCCCCACCCGCCACTGGCCAGTCAGCAGCTTTTGCATCAGTCCGCGCTTCTGTTTGCGGTAGGCTTCCGCCTGCTTCTTCAGAAAGTCGATTTCCTGCCGGGCAATGTCGATAATTTCAGCTATTGCCTTCTGTTCTTTAGAATCTGTCGGCAAATCTAGACTTCCTGACAGAAAGGTCTGATTTGTAATGTTCATTGTATTCTTTGCGCCCTTTTGAATTAATGGTCGAAGATAATTACCTGTGTTTATGTCAGATTCGAAATAACAATCTAGGATTGTTCCGAGATGAACTGATGTTGGCGTAAAAACACCGTATAGAGGAGAAACAATGACATCTCTGTCAAGCTTGCTTTGTTTTATAATGCCGCATGGGAAATTCCCTGTAGGGCTCTTCGTGTAAATTACGTCACCCGGTTTGACAAGATTGTAATTAGACGTGTCGCTGGCTGCGAAAACTCTACCAAGATGCTCAATCTGATTCACGACACCCTTATGCACGGAGACAGAACAAACTTCTTCAGAACTACTGCTCAGCTCCTTATGCTCCGTCAACACATCACACATACGAACTTTTTTCCATTTCTTGGAATAACCAGATATACGTCGTTTGCCTGTGAGAACTTGCTGTCTAAGCCATGACAAGCGCTTCTCCTTGGTCGTAATCAGCCGCTCGACCTTCTCTATGGCGAGATCCCAGGTGGAGAGCAGTGATGCGATGGCCATTTGTTCGGGCAGAGGGGGGACTAAAACAGGGAACGCCTTCAATAATTTTGTATTCAAACGGCCTGTACCATGGCCAGCAGAATCAACAAGATCAAGAAGCCTGTTCTTTTGTGAGTGCAGGTAAAACATTAGGTATTGGGGAGCCAATTCTTCTGAAACCACGAGAG
>JBARHQ010000256.1:0-38440 GCA_049799315.1 Thermodesulfovibrionales bacterium
GCCAGTTAATCCGTGCTGATTACGGCAGCGGCAAGGTGATTGACTATGCATATGACGCCGCAGGCAACAGGACAAAGACTGAGTCCTGTCTGGCGAATACGACATTACCTGCAGGTGCCCAGCCGACACTCGCGTCGGCGTATGACAGTGTAGGCGCAGGTTCAACGATTAAGGCAAGGGACGTGATGTTCACTGAAAATATTCAGTTTTCGAAAGCAATAACGCTAAAGGGTGGTTATGCGTGCGACTTTTTGACGGTTAGTGGTGTCACGACAATAAAAGGGGTGCTTGTTATCAGTACCGGTCCTGCCGTGCTTGATAGGATCGCTATCCAGTAGCACTCGGTTGCAGTGCCTCTGACCTTTGGCGGGAGCTTCATTGCACGGAAGTGGCCAATCGTTTTATAATCGAATCGTGGAAACATGCCCTGTCTGCGACGAACCGATAAAGCAGTGCATCTGCTGCCCGGAGTGAGGGCATGTCTGCCCCCTGGACCAGGGGGAGCTATTTTGTCCAGTCTGCAAGCCGGAGCCTGTGCAGATCCAAAAATGATAATAATACCGAGGAGGGAGCAATAGATGGCAGCAGACGAACATACCTTTGATATTGTGAGCAAAGTAGACCTGCAGGAGGTCTTAAACGCTGTCCAGCAGGCGATGAAGGAGATCAGCCAGAGGTTTGATTTCAAGAACAGCAAGAGCGATATCGAACTCAACAAGGAAAAACATGAGATATCTTTAGTTTCGGACGACGAGATGAAGCTCAAGAGCGTTATCGATATCCTCCAGACGAAGCTGGTCAAGCGTGGCATCTCACTCAAGGCGCTGGACTACGGCAAGATCGAGGCGGCGGCAGGCAGCACGGTCAAGCAGGTCGTGACGCTCCAGCAGGGAATCCCGATCGAGAAATCGAAGGAAATCGTCAAGATCATCAAGGACACGAAGATGAAGGTCCAGGCCGAGATCCAGAAGGACCAGGTGCGGGTCAAGGGCAAGAAGATCGACGACCTGCAGGCCATCATGTCAGTTATCAAGGGAAAGGACCTGGATATCCATATCGAGTTCCTTAATTTCAGGTAACGGAGGACGCAATGGGAAAAGAGAGAGACCTGAAGGACATTGTTGCGCGGAGAATCGAATTTTTTAAACGCAAGCCTGAGGCTGCAATCTATAAGCCGAAGGTCTCATCCCGGCATATTGATCAGTTATACACCGAAACGACGGTCAGGGACCACATTGTCAAGTCAGATTACGGAGAGGCAGCAGGAGGAACGAACAAGGCGCCGAACCCGATCGAACTCCTTCTTTCAGCTTTTGGGGCCTGCGTGGAGGCTGCATTTTATGAATTTGCCGTCCATGAAGGCTACCGTATCGACTCTCTGTCGGTGGACGTTGAAGGCACCCTGGATCTCAGGGGTTTTTTTATGGTCGATGACAGCGTCTCCGCAGGGTTTCAGGATATCCGGTATGTCTTTCATATCAGCTCACCGGAGCCTGAGGAAAAGATCAGGGCCCTTGCTGAGAAAGTCGTTGCCCATTGCCCTGTGGTCGACAGCCTGCTGAAGCCGACAACGATAGCTGGTGAGATCGTGATTAACAGTGCTGGACGGGCTTAGTCGCCAGGGACACCGGCAGTATGTTTCGTCCTGACCGTGTTCTGCTGTAATACGAGGGTGCCCACCACCGTACCCAGGATAACGCCGGCAATGACATCGGACGGAAAGTGAGAAAGTCCTACCATCCTGTCCGCTGCAGCCAATACCGCATAGAGATATAAGGGCACTGTGTAGCGTGGATAGATCCGGGAGAGGATAAAGGCCAGACAGAAGACCAGGCTTGTATGCCCTGACGGGAATGAATCGTAGTCAAAACTTAACGACGGTCCGATAAAAACAGCATCGAACATCACGCGGGGTCGTGCGCGGCCAATGACGTGTTTCAACCCCTGGACCGCAATGCCTGCGGTAACCAGACCGATAAAAAGTACCTTCGCCGCATTGCTGAGTCTCATCCTGTATGGTTTTGTTCCCAGAAAAACCAGCAGGGAAAGAATAATAAGTGTCGCCCCGTGGGTGGAAAATTTGACCAGGTTGTCGATCGGCTGATACAAGGCCTCATCCTGAAAAGCACGGTGTTCTATGATCCAGGTCATGACTGTTTTATCGAAATAAAAGGCCGGGACGATGAGGAGGGCCAGGAAGATCAGGCCTTTATTTTCTTTCAAAAAGTGCATATGCCGCGTCCTTTTCTATAAGTGAAAGACCCATCTTTTCAAGCCCGGCGGCTTCCGAAGCGGTGGTGATAACGAGTGTCTGCCTGTCTGATTTTAGGAGCTGTTCCAACTCTGTCGGCTGGTCTGCGGCGGATACGGTATGGCGTGAATAGAACACGATGCTCGGCCAGTTGATTTTATAGGTGATCAGGGACCCTTCTGTTCCGAGATGGTCCAGGGCGTAGCGGCTGTATTTATGCAAGGTACCCTGTAAATACTGATTTGCGACCGGCAGCACCTTGAGCGACAGCAGTAGAAGAATCGACAGCATCAGGACAGCCCCGAGTTCGTGATAGCTTTTCTTCCTGACGGCGCCGACCAGGTTCAGGGCAGTCCCGGCAAAGAGGATGATGGCGAGGACTCTCGTCCATGCCCGAAAATCGGCCAGAAAACCGGTCTGAAATCCTGCCCCCATACGGACAAGATATTTCTCTGCCAGAACCGGTCCGACCAAGGCTCCAACTCCCATCAGCAGTGAAACCACCGCCATAAGGACCTTGGTGTATTGGATCTGTTTTCTTGATTGCCAGACCATGCCGGAGGCAATCAGTATGGCTGCAGCAGGGATCGAGGGCAGGATATAGTTCGGGAGTTTTGTCGTCGAGACGGAAAAGAATACGACGATAACAGCAAACCAGAGCAGGGCAAAGAGCTCCGGCGAATGGACAGTAGCAGGGCCCTTCTTGCTGCGGGCCAGTCTGAAGCGGGCCCATGCTCCTGCAGCCCCGCCCGGCAGGAACGTGACCCACGGTACGAGTCCGATAAGCAGGGTGAGGGCATAGTAATACCACGGCCCCTTATGGCCGGATATGACATCGGTAAATCGCTTGAAGTGGTGCTTGATAAAAAACTGATCAATGAACTCCCTGCCGTTGACTGAAAGCTCCGCAAGATACCAGGGAATCGCAATCAGAAGAAAAAGAACAGACCCCCCTGCGCTCATGATTTTCTTTGTCCCCCCGATACCCTCGGTGACCAGGAGATAGAGTCCGGCAATCCCGAAGGGGAAGATAATGCCGATCAGTCCTTTGGTCAGGAAGGCAAGGGCAGAGAAGAGATAGAATCCGTAGAGATAAAAACGTCTGTGCTGTGCACTCTCCTGCCCTTGCCCAAGAGACTGGTAAAAGGAGAGCAGTGACAGGGTGATGAACAGGGTGAGCGTCATGTCCGTAACTGCGGCATGGGAATAGATAACAAAATAGAGGGACAGTACAAGGGACATGACCGCGAAAAAAGCGCGCCTCTCGTCTGTCTGCCGCCGCATGAATAAAAAAAGACAGAGGCAGAGAAGTACGCCGGCTGATGCCGAGGGGAACCGCGCTCCCCATTCATTGATGCCGAAGGTCTTGTATGACAGGGCCATCATCCAGTAAAAAAGGATCGGCTTGTCATAGCGGTTAACGCCGTTATAGGTTGGGGTCAGCCAGTCACCGGTCTCGACCATCTCCCTTGTGGCTTCGGCAAAGACCGCCTCGTCGACGTCGAAGAGTGTCAATGCCCCAAGTCTGAAAAAAGAGATTGTCAGAACAATAATGAGGAGTGCCGGAAGGTAATAGGGTTTTATGTGGTGCATTGGGGTCGGATATGTCAGTCGCGCTTCTTCAGAAATTACCTTGTTTCGTATTGTTTTTTACTATAACATAGAGCTATGTAATTAATCCCCCCTATCTGAATTACAGGCCGGACTGCGGCCGGGCGGGTATACAGCGGGGACAGGAGTAAACGATGGAGTCCGATAATCTTCATGTGGTGACCGGTGCCTTCGGTTTTTCAGGGAAATATATCGCCCGGAACCTGCTTGACGCAGGCCATCGCGTGCGGACCATAACCAATTCATATGAACGCGCCAATACCTTCGGCGGCAGAATAAAAGCATATCCTTACAACTTCGACCGGCCCGAAAAAATGGTCATGACTCTCCGCGGGGCCTCTGTCCTGTATAACAATTACTGGGTCAGGTTCAATTACCGGGGTTCTTCCTATGCCAAGGCAATCGAAAATACCCGTGTTCTGTTCCATGCCGCGCAAAAGGCCGGCGTCGGAAAAATCGTCCAGATCAGCATCGTAAACCCGTCCCTGCAGTCTCCGTTCGAATACTTCCGCGGCAAGGCGATGGTCGAACGCCTGCTGATCGAATCCGGGCTGCCTTATGCGATATTGAGGCCGGCGGTCATCTTCGGCGTTGAAGACGTCCTTATCAACAATATTGCCTGGTGTCTGAGAACGTTCCCTGTGTTCGGCTTATTCGGCGACGGCAGCTGTCAGTTGCAGCCAATCCATGTCGATGACCTGGCAAAACTCGCGGTTGAGCATGGCAGGAAACCGGAGAACACCATCCTTGATGCTATCGGCCCTGAAACGTTTACGTATCGCGGTCTGGTTGAGGAGATGGCAAAGGCCATCGGAAAACAGCGGAAGATCGTCCCGCTGCCTCCTGCCGCGGCTTACTGGCTCGGTCGCCTTATCGGGCTGATGCAGGGAGATGTGCTGGTGACTCGCGACGAGATCGACGGGCTTATGGCGAATCTCCTGTACAGCAAGGCTGACCCGGTGGGTAAGATCAAGTTGTCCGAGTGGCTCAGGCTTCACGCGCTGACTCTCGGGGTACGCTACAGCAACGAACTGGCCCGCAGGACGAACCGGAGAACAGCATACGAGAAGCTTTAGCCAGGCTAAACACTTCTTCTGAAATGTACTATAATAAGCAGGACAATTCGCAAACCTTAATCTTTCACGAAAGGACAGCACTATGGAAAAAGTTTCATACAAGGAAATCGGCCTCGTCAACACCAGGGAGATGTTTCAAAAGGCAATGCAGGGCAAATACGCGATACCAGCGTATAATTTCAACAACATGGAGCAGTTGCAGGCAATCGTGATGGGCTGCGTTGAATCCCGCTCACCTTTTATCCTGCAGGTCTCGAGCGGGGCCAGAAAATACGCGAACCAGACCCTGCTGCGCTTTCTGGCTATGGGTGCGGTGGGGATGATCGCCGATGCGAATTCACCCGTCAAATTTGCGCTGCATCTCGATCACGGCGATACCTTCGAACTCTGCAAGTCGTGCATCGACACGGGCTTCTCGTCCGTCATGATAGACGGGTCCCACCATTCATACGAAGAAAATATCAGAGTGACGAAACAGGTTGTGGAATATGCACATGCCCATGATGTGACGGTCGAGGGCGAACTTGGCGTCCTGGCTGGCATAGAAGACGAAGTCTCTGCAGAGAAATCTACCTATACAAAACCTGAAGAAGTTGAGGACTTTGTAGGCAAGACCGGCGTGGATTCTTTGGCAATTTCGATCGGGACGTCGCATGGAGCCATGAAGTTCAAGCCGGAACAGTGCACACGGGACGAGAGGGGTGTCCTGGTGCCCCCGCCGTTGCGTTTTGACATTCTGGACGAGATAGAAAAACGGATCCCCGGGTTCCCTATAGTCCTTCACGGAGCGTCGTCGGTCGTCACGAAGTACGTTGAGATGATCAACAGCAACGGCGGAAAGCTGAAGGATGCGGTCGGCATCCCTGAGGAGCAGCTCAGAAGGGCCGCCAGAAGCGCTGTCTGCAAGATAAATATCGACAGCGACGGCAGGCTTGCGATGACAGCACTGATCCGCAAGGTCTTTGTCGACAGTCCTGCGGAGTTTGATCCGAGAAAATACCTCGGGCCGGCACGCGAGGAACTCACGAAGATGATCATCCATAAAAATCAGGAAGTACTGGGGTCAGCAGGTCAGGCCTGATTGCCCGATTGTTTTTTTGGGGGGGGGCTGAAAGGCCCCCTTTTCTAAGCCCCCGTTTTATGCATCCAGTACTTCTCTCACCTTCCTGAGCAGTTCTGACGGCGTGAGGGGTTTGAGGAGAAAGTGGATACCCGGTTCCAGCAGGCCTTCCCTGCTGAGAATATCCTCGGCATAGCCGCTTGTAAAAACCGTTTTGACTGCAGGGTTTATCATCCGTATCTCCTCATAGGTTTCCTTGCCGTTTTTCTTCGGCATGATGCCGTCGAGAATAACCAGCTGTATGAGATTCCGGTTCTCCCCGTATTTTGCAACCGCATCCTCACCGTCGACGGCCTCGATCACGCTGTAACCATAATTGCGCAGGATAACGGCCGCGAGTTTTCTGAGAGAGGCATCATCCTCTGCGAGGAGTATTGTTTCCGAGCCCCCCTTTATCGCATCGGGTTCGGTCTTTACCGGTTGCACGCTGTCAGCACCCCGGTACAGAGGCAGGAAAACCTTAAACGTCGCGCCTTTCCCCGGTTCACTGTAGACGTTGATATAACCGTCATGCTGCTTGACGATGCCGTATACCATTGAAAGCCCGAGGCCGGTGCCTTTCCCCTCTGCCTTGGTGGTAAAGAAGGGTTCGAATATCCTCTCCTTTGTTTCTTCATCCATGCCTTCCCCGGTATCTGAGACGGATATGAGGGCATAGCTGCCAGCCGCCACATAGCTGTGCGACTCGATAAACTCTTCTTCCAGCTGCACAGACTCTGTGCCAATGGTGATATGCCCGCCCCGGGGCATGGCGTCCCGTGCATTCGTCACAAGGTTCATCATCAACTGCTCGATCTGCCCGCTGTCCGCCAGGACGGTCAGCTTGCCTGCTGCACAGTGGGTAGTAATTTCTATGTCCTCCCTGATCAGCCGGAGCAGGAACTTCTCGACTCTCCTGAGGATTTCATTCAGGTCGTGGGGCTGCGGGTTGATCACCTGCTTCCTGCTGAAGGCGAGGAGGCTCTGCGTAAGGGTGGTCGCCCTGTCTGATGCCTGGAGTATCTGGTCAAGGTTCAGCCTGAGCGGATCGTCTTTTTCCAATTTCAGAAGTGTCAGGTGTGAATAGCCGACTATGGCAGACAGGATGTTGTTGAAGTCATGGGCCACCCCGCCGGCAAGCTGACCGATAGCCTCTAACTTCTGCGACTGGCGGAGTTGCTGCTCCAGCTTCTGTTTATCCGTATGGTCTTCAACGATCCCGATGCCGCCGATGATTTCTCCCTTGCTGTTGAGCATCGGGGTGGTATGCATCGAACACCAGATCTGGATAGTACTTGTTGTCGTCATATACGGGCCCTCAAAGAGGCCCTCTTTCCCGTTGATCGCCTCGAGCAATGAGGGCAGCACCCGCTGGTCTTTCAGGGTGTTCATATCAAGGCCCCTGAGCGCCTCGACGTTTGATCCGATAATTTCCGCAAAACGTCTGTTGAGGTCGGTGATGCGGAGATTCTTGTCGAAATGGAAAATCCCGACCGGTGAACTCTTAAAAAGCATCCGGTACCGCTCTTCACTTTCAGCCAGTGCGTCTTCAACCCTCTTTCTATCGGTTATGTCCTGAAGCGTTTCGATCGCCGCTATCAGACCGCCATTGCTGTCATAAATCGGCGCCGCTTCAAAAATTATGTACCTTTCCCTGCCGCCAAGACTGGCATACCATCCCTCAGCCCTGATCCCCTGGTGGTTCAGGGTCGATTGCGAGAAGCTTTTGTATAGTTCCGGAAGGCGGTCAGTATCACTGTCGATAATAATATCCGCAACCGTGGGCCTCTCGTGGCTGTAAAAAGGCGTCCATTGATTGCCGGTCCCGACCATCTCTGTTGCCGCGCAGCCGGTAAGTTCTTCACAGGCTTTGTTCCAGAGCATTATCCTGTGTGCCTTATCCAGAACAAAGGTGGCAGTGGCTGAGCTGTCTATCAGGTCCAGGGAAAATCTCTGTTGGTCTCTCAGAGCATCCTCTGCCTGTTTGCGCTGGGTAATATCCCGTATCACATGTATCAATCCTATCACGGCACCTGCCCTGTCGAGACGCGGGAGAGCTTTTATCTCAATATGCTTTCCGAGGTTCGGCTCGAAAATTTCCGAGACGGTGGACTTTCCGGTCTTCAAGACCTCGCAACTCGGACAGCCCGCCGGCGGACATCCCATGCCGTGGTACGATTGAAAGCATTTCTGTCTTGTCATATGAAGGAGGGGAATCCCCAGCAATTCCTCGGCTGCCTTGTTGGCGAGTACGATATTGAAATCATGGTCATGGATGGTTATCGCTTCGTTAATCGTATTGAAACACTCTTCCCAGTCCTCTTTGCCCCTGCGGAGCAATTCCTCCATTTTTCTGCGTTCAGTAATATCGTCAAAGGCAACGACGATCTTGTCCACAGCAGGGGTAAACCGGATCTCGACATCCTTGACCGTGCCGTCCTTGCAGACAACCCTGCGTTCCCGGTTGCCGAGTTTTTCGCCGCTGATCACCCTATTCGCAATGTCTTTCCATTCGGCGGCGATCCTGTTCCTCCCTGCCTCATCAGGGTAGGCCAGGGCCCACCAATGCACAAGATCAGGTATATCTTCAAGGCTGAACCCCAGTATTTCCCTGTGCTTCCGGTTGATATACTCGATGGTGCCGTCCTGATTGATTATCGAAATGGCAACCGGTGAATCATCCATCAGCCTCTTGAATTTTCCCTCATTATCCCTGAGTTGCTTCTCGGTCTTCCGGTGGCCGCTAATGTCGGTGGCGATATGGATCACCTTCTCCAGATTACCTTGCTCATCGAACATTGGCGTGCACGAAACGAGGAAAATGCCTCCAAGGGTTTTCACCTCCATTTCAGATGTTTCCGCCCGTCCGGACTGAAGCGTTTTTTCCATGGGACAGCCCTCCGGAGGCGCTGAGGTGTCCTTATGATGAAAGATTTCGTAACATGACATGCCGATTATTTCGCTGGCGGGTTTTCCGGTCAGTTTAACGCTGGCAGCATTTGCTGCAATTATCTTATGGTAAGGATCGAGAATGACCGCAGGATGTCCGATTGCATCGAAAATGCTCTCCCATTCCCTGTGTGCGTGTTCAGATTCTGATAAAGTCATTGTCCGTGTCCGGGCCGGATCGCTGTTTATTTTTCATGGTACTGTTACCAATCTACTATATCCCCTTATTACCTGTTCTTTCAACAGGCATTAATAAATTATCTTGTTCCAGAGAGCTATGATATCGACGACGCCTTAGGCTCAACCTATCCCGTCAGATGACTGCTCCAATTGCATTAAATCATCACGAACGGTGGGAGGATATCCGGGAGGGGAGGGATGGCGGGGACTGGGCCTATTTTGGTAAACTGATCTATACACTATAATATGGCGGATGAAAAAAATGCTTGCTGCCGGTATAAACGTTCTGGAGTCTAAACATCGGCTGCGGAGAGCCATCCGGGATATTCCGGACAGTAAAGGGGGTGATCATCTTGCAACGAGCTGAAAAAAAGCCGCTCATACTGATTATCGATGATGAAAAATCGATGCTTAGGATGCTTTCGGAAGCGCTGCTTCTGGAAGGCTATGCCGTGGATACGGCTGAGAGCGGTCTTGAGGGCATCTCAAAAGCTGTGCTGGAAATACCGGACCTGGTACTGCTTGATGTATTCATGGCAGAACTGGACGGAATCGCCGTTTGTAAGATTTTCAGAGAGACGTCCGAAACCAGACAGATGCCGATAGTCTGCATGACGGGGAATATAGACGCGGAGACGAAACTGTCATGTCTGGAGGCAGGGGCAAATGATTTTCTTGCAAAGCCGATCGACCGTGTCGAACTGACAGCGCGGATCAGGAACCTTCTTGTATTCAACAATTATGCAAGGGCTGCCGAGGAAAATCGGACCCTTGCTGCGTCCCGGGATCTGACGGAGCAGATGCGCCAGGACTGGGAAGATACCTTTGACAGCCTGGAAGACATCATCACGATTCATGACCGGGACTATAACATTATCCGTGCCAACAAAAAGGCCCGGGACCTTCTCGGCATTCCTCCCGAGCGGAGCGGGAGAAATAAATGTTTTTATTATTACCACGGCATGGAGGCCCCGCCTCAGGCATGCCCGGCTGCTGTCTGCATCGAGAAAGGGGTCGCAGCAACAGTTGAGATATTTGAGCCCTATCTCAACAAGTATGTCGAGGTGCGTGTCATACCCCGGATTGACAAGGGAGGAACGGTCACCGGCTATATCCATATTGTCAGGGACCTTACCGAAAGGAGGAGTACCGAAGAGCAGCTGAAGAGGTTTATCGACAACAGCCGGGATATGGTTTATCGTACTGACGCGGCGGGGATTTTTACCATGGTGAACCAGGCCGGAGCGGAGATATTCGGGTTCAAGTCGCCTGCGGAGTTTCTTGGGAAAAAGGCTGGTGACTTCTGGAGAAGCGAAGAGGACCGGGGACTGATGATAGATAAGATCCGGGAGGACAAGATTGTGAAGGCCTACCCTATTCCCGCCCGAAAAGCCGATGGTAGCCCGATAGAGCTGGAGGCGACAAGCGGTGTCATTGCGGATGAAAAGGGGACGTTTGCAGGGATTGAGGGTATTATCAGGGATGTGACGGACCGGAACGCCCGGGAACGTGAGCTTCAGAAAAGACAGGAAGAACTTCAGGCGAAGCACGATGAGCTGAACAGCCTCTTTAATAAGGTGGAATCGATCAAGCAGGAGTGGGAGAAATCCATGGATTCCACCCATGATATGGTCATCATCCTGAATAATGCCGGTATAATCAAGCGCTGCAACAAGACCTTCATAGAGTTTGCAGGGATGACTTACGAACATATCCTCTTACGTGACTGGAACGCGGTACTGGAAGAATGCGGTATTGAACTGAACACCCTGCACCAGCACGGTGCTGAAATCTATCACGCCGCCAGCAGTCGCTGGTTCCAGCTTACCTCGTATCCTTTTACGGATGTAGACAACCTTCAAAGCAGCGTTATCACAATCCATGATATGACTGAGATCAAGAATATGGCCGAGGCACTCGAAATTACGAACAGGGTGGTTGAAGAGAATAACGAAAAAATGAGGAATGCCCTCGACGAGCTGACCTATATTATCGAGCAGGTGACCAAGAAGAAGGACTTCAGTCCACGCTTTGCAAATCCGAACCTGGTGCGCTGTTATGAGACCATGAACTGCGGAAAGGAGCTGTGTCCTGCCCATGGATCAGACGACCTCAGATGCTGGCAGACGGCAGGGACTTATTGCGGGAAAAAAGTCCAGGGGGTGTATGCCGAAAAGTTTGGAAATTGTTCCGAATGCGCAGTCTATAAACTGGCGACCCCAGACCCTGTCTACCGGATCGGGGAGAACTTCAATAATATGATGCATATCCTCGATATCCAGCACCAGGAGCTTGAGAGTGCCTACAATGAACTCAAGATCGCCCAGTCTCAGATCGTACAGCAGGAAAAAATGGCGTCGATAGGGCAACTGGCGGCAGGCGTAGCCCATGAGATCAATAACCCGACAGGGTTTATTATGAGCAATCTCGGATCGCTGAGGAAATATATGGATAAGCTTACTGAATTCCTTCGGATTCAGGGAGAGGCGATAGACGGGGAGCAGGCAGAGGCGGTAGCCCGGCAGCGGAAAGCGCTGAAGGTGGATTTTATCATCGACGATACGAAAAGTCTGGTAACGGAATCGCTGGACGGGGCGGAGCGGATCAAGAAGATCGTGCAGGACCTCAAAAACTTCTCGCGGGTGGATGAGGCAGAGCAGAAGCTGACCGACATCAACGCAGGGCTGGAGAGCACCATCAATATCGTATGGAATGAGCTCAAATACAAGGCGTCGGTGAAGAAGGAGTATGGGGAGATACCGCAGACAAAGTGCAACGCCGGGCAGCTGAACCAGGTCTTTATGAATATGCTGGTGAACGCAGCCCATGCGATCGAGAAGCAGGGTGAGATCAGGATACGTACCTGGAAAGAGGAGCAGAGCATCTATGTGACGATATCTGATACCGGCAGCGGAGTACCCGCGGACAAACTGAATCGGATTTTCGAGCCTTTTTATACGACGAAGGAAGTGGGGAAGGGGACGGGCTTGGGGTTGAGTATTGCGTATGACATTGTGAAGAAGCATCAGGGGGAGATCAGGGTTGAGAGCGAGATCGGAAAAGGGACAACCTTTACCGTAAGAATTCCGCTTGTGGAGGCATGAGGATGGAGGAGAAGGGAGAGGAGATCAGGATCCTCTGTGTGGATGACGAGCCGAATGTATTGAATGCGCTCAAGAGGCTCTTCCTTGATGAGGATTACACGATACTGACCGCTTCATCAGGGCAGGAAGGCATCAGCCTCCTGGAACGGGAACAGGTCCAGCTGGTTATATCAGACTACCGCATGCCGTCGATGAACGGGGTCGAATTCCTTACCGAGGTTTATAACCGGTGGCCGGATTCGGTGCGGATCGTCCTTTCCGGCTATGCTGACACTGCTTCGATCGTCAGCGCGATCAATGACGGACAAGTCTACAAGTTCATCCCGAAGCCATGGAATGACGATGAACTGAAGGTCACTATCGCAAACTCGATTGAACGGTATTTTCTTTTTAAGAAGAATCGTCAGCTTACCGAAGAACTCCAGATCAGGAATCTTGAATTGCAGGAGCTGAATGACAGTCAGCAGAAACTGCTCAGGGAAAAAGGGGCGCTTCTTGCCATGCGGGAGAAGATTCTAAAGGCGCATCAGAACATTCTTGACTCTATTCCGGTAGGGATCATCGGCATCGATCGCTCCGGCATGATCGTCATGTGCAATGTAAGGTGGCGCGAGGTGACCGGACATTCTCTTGATATCCTGGGAACGAATATCGGGGATATGGGGATTGATCAGCTGGTACAGATGAGGCATGACGTTTTTGAAACCGGGCATATCGTGGTCGAATTAGTGGTCAACAACAGGCTGTGCCGGTTGTCGGGAAATCTCCTTGACCCGAAGACAGGGCAGGAGGGCGCGACATTCACAATTATACCGGAGTGTAAGGACCTGTGAGAGGATAATGATGACAGAAACGTTTATAAGGCAGACACCCAGGATACTCTTTGTCGATGACGAGGAGAACGTTGTCCGTGCGCTGAAAAGACTGTTTGTCGATGAAGATTTTGAAGTTCTTACCGCCCTGTCGGGGCCCGAGGGGCTGGAGGTCGTTGGGCAGAACCCGTCCCTGGCGGTCATCGTCTCTGACCAGAGAATGCCCGGAATGACCGGGTGGGAGTTTCTTGAAAAGGCGTGCATGCTGGCGCCGGACGCCCTCAGGATCGTGCTGACCGGATATGCTGATGTCGAGACTGCGATAAATGCGATTAATAAGGGCGGCGCGTACCGGTATATAACCAAACCCTGGAACGACGCCGACTTGTTGCTGGTTATCAAGGATGCGGTCGAAAAGTTTAACCTCGTGGCGGAGAACCGGTATTTTGCCGCACTGACTGCTCAACAGAATGAGGAACTGGCGAAGTGGAACACGCAGCTTGAGGTGATGGTCCAGGAGCAGACGATCGACATTCAGAGGAAGAACAAAGAACTTGAAAAGCTGAACGAACAGCTCAGCAGAAATTTCAGGAGTTCGATTGAGGCGTTTACCAGCCTGATCGAGATGCGCGAAAAATCCGTGTCAAGCCATTCGAAAAATGTTGCCGCATATGCCCGGCAGATCGCTCTGGGCATGTCGCTGCCGGAGAATGAGGTGAACAACATCCTTGTTGCCGCGCTGCTGCATGACATCGGCAAGATCGGGGTCCCTGATGCGGTTCTCCTGAAAGACGGGGAGCAGCTTAATGAACCTGAACGCAAAGAATACAATATGCATGTGGTCCGCGGGCAGGTGGCCGTTGAGGGTATCGAGGGCTTTCAGGAGATCGGGCAGCTCATACGGCACCACCACGAGCATATTGACGGTTCAGGCTATCCTGACGGCCTCAAAAAGAACGCCATCCCCATGGGTAGCAGGATCATAGCCATGGCCGATGCTATTGACAAGATCGCCAACCGCGATCCGCTTGCGCCTGCCAGTTACGCCGCAGCGCTGAAACACCTGGAGTTTTATTCAGATACCCGCTTTGACCGCAGCATCTTCCCTGTGGCAGGAGCCATTCTGAAAAAGAAGATAGAGACCCTTGCCCGGCGGTCCGATGGGGAGGAAGCAGAAATTTATTCATCCAGACTGGTCCCGGGGATGGTGCTCTCCCGTGATGTCAGAAGCGGTACCGGGCTGCTTATTCTCGCCCGGGATGTGGTTCTCGATCCGAAGATCATTGCCGCTCTTCAGCGCTTTTACCAGATCGATCCGCCAGGGACCGGGGTCTTTGTCAGGAAAACAAGCCTGGGAAAGACGGCCTCATGATAGAATTCGACAGCCAGGCAAAGGGACAGGAGGGACTATGGCAGACCATACATTGCTGATTGTGGATGATGAACCGAATGTCGTCGCGGCGCTCAAACGGTCACTTTTCAATGAAGAAATCGAGATCCTGACGGCGCCGGGAGGCAGGGAAGGGCTGGAGGTCCTGTCGCAGCACCCCGTCCAGGTCGTCATATCCGATGAAAGGATGCCTTTCATGTCAGGGTCGGAATTTCTTGCCGGGGTGAAGGGCCTTTATCCTCATACCGTACGGCTTATGTTGACGGGCCAGGCGAGCATCGAAGCGGCGATGCGCGCTATCAATGACGGTGAGATTTACCGCTTTTTCACCAAGCCCTGGGATGACGTCAGCCTGGCTTTTGCAATCAGGTCAGCCTTTGAGAAGTATGACCTTGAGGCTGAAAACCGGATCCTCCTCCAGACCGTAAGGAGGCATGCGGTCGAAATGAAGCTTCTCGAAAGACAGTTCCCGGGGATATCGAATGTGACGCGGGATGAAAGCGGCATGATCATCCTTGAGAACCTTTCGGACGAAGAGCTTTATGAGATCGTGAAACAGTGCGAAGAGGAACTCCCCGGCCCAGGGCCTGCTTAACCGCAGCACTTCTTGAATTTTTTTCTGCTGCCGCATGGACAGGGGTCGTTGCGTCCCACCTTGGGGGCATCGCGGACAACGGTTTTCGGCGCCGGAGGTTCTCCGTGAACAAAAAACCAGTTTTCCTCAACCTTCTGGAAGCTGGCCAGTTCATGGTGCTCTGTCTTCTTACCTCCCTGTGAAAAAGAGGCGATGAACTCCACCGTGCCTTCCTTGTCACCCTCACTCCCGGCGTCGGTCCTGATAATATCGAGTCCGAGCCACTCAGCACTTTCTGCCCATTCTCGGGTGGTTTTCTCATTGTAGTCTTTTCGATGGTCCGGATGAAGGGTTGTCTGCAGATACGGGATCTCTTTTTTTACATAGGCCGTATACCGGGACCGCATCAACTGTTCCGCAGTCAGTGCCGGGCGTTCACCCCTGATAAGGGGTTCGCAGCACTCTGTATATTCAACATCTGATCCGCACGGGCATTTTTCCATAAGAGACTCCTTTTTGTGATAGGGCTAAGTATCAAGATTATCAAAAGGCGCACATTTTCGCAAATCAGGTATAATAGCGCGGTTATGTATCGTGTCCGGTTTCATGCATGCGGTCCGGCCCTGGAAGGGAAATGGGACAGCCCGCAATGGAGTAGTGCTGACACCCTGGAACTGTTGCATTTCCGGACTGAAGGCAGCAGTCACCGGCCGCGGACGGCTGTAAAGCTCTGCTACAGTGACGCGGGGATCTCCGGTATTTTCCGGGTTGATGACCGGTATGTCCGATGTATGCGGACAGCGTACATGGAGCCGGTCTATAAAGACAGCTGCGTTGAGTTTTTTGTCCGGCCCAGGCCCGGCAGCGGCTATTTCAATTTCGAGTTCAACTGTGGCGGGGCACTCCTCTGCAGCTATATTACAAATCCTGAGCGGACCGCTGACGGATTTAAGCAGTTTACCCCTCTTCCTGTGGAAGACGGCAGGCAGGTCAGGGTATATCACTCATTGTTAGAAATTGGGTCAGAAATTGGGTTAGAAATTGGGTCAGAAATTGGGCCGAAGACCGTTTTTCCCGAGATTAGTGAACCGGTGACCTGGGTGCTCGAATTTTTCATACCGTTTGCGCTTCTTGAAAAATACACCGGCAGTATCGGCGACCTGCCCGGACAGGAGTGGGCGGCCAATTTCTTCAAATGCGGCGACGAGACCTCCCACCCTCACTGGGTCTCATGGCAGCCTCTCCACAGTCTGAATTTTCATCTCCCGGAATGCTTTGGAAAGATACGGTTTGAGGGGAAATAAGGCAGTTGTGGAGGGTCGGCAACCGCCCTATGCCTTTGTTACAAAATCTCCAAAGCCTTTGAGCAGCTTCAATCCGAGCCCCTGGCTTTTTTCGGGATGGAACTGGGTCGCAAAGATATTGTCCTTCCAGACCATCGACGTAAACGTTACGCCGTAATCCGTCGTGGCTGCTACGATATTCATGTCTTCGGGCACGACATAATACGAATGGACAAAATATAAATATGCCCTGTCCGGGATGTCCTGAATGATCGGCGGCCGGCGTACAAGCGCGACGTTGTTCCATCCCATATGCGGTACCTTTTCCTGAATCTGGAACCGTACAACCTTCCCTCTGAAGATATCAAGGCCCCTGCAGGCTCCGAACTCCTCTGATTCACTGAAGAGCACCTGAAGACCCAGACAGATGCCCAGGTAGGGTTTTCCCTTATTGATTGCCCTGACAATAGCATCGGTAAGTGAAAGGTCAGTGAGGTTTCTGATGCAGTCTCTGAAGGCGCCGACACCGGGCAGCACGACTGCGTCTGCGTCATCGATGACGCTCGGACTAGAGGTCACCCGCGCATCGACCCCGACTTTTTTGAAGCCCTTTTCAACGCTTCTGAGGTTCCCCATTCCATAATCCACGATCGCTATCATTCTTATAACCTAATTCCAGTCCCGGGGAATTGTCAAGCAGGATATAAGGCAAGCTCGTAAAAAGTCGAAATTGAGACGGATTTGTAAAAAATTCGGAGACAAGGCGTGCGGTTCGACAGGCTCACTATGACACAATGAAGAGCTTGTCCCGAGTTTATCGAAGGGAGTTTTGAGGCGCAACGCAGGATAGGGACTTTTTGCAAAGCCGTGATATAACTCATTGACACTCTTCAATTTTTCCTGATATACTCGACTATAAATATAAGCAGCGGATTCCGGTCCTTCGGCCGATGGGCCTTCAGGGAATTCCATGAATAGGTAATGAGACTGGTTGAGGCATAGACAAAGCTATGGATAGAGGCAGACGAGAGAGGTCGATGAGCAATGTTCTGGCATTGGTCCTTGCCGGAGGAAAAGGAGAGCGTCTTCATCCCCTGACCATGCATCGCGCAAAGCCCGCGGTGCCGTTCGGCGGGAAGTACCGCATTATTGACTTTACCCTGAGCAATTGCATCAACTCCCATCTCAGGAATATTGTTGTTATTACCCAGTATAAATCTCTTTCGCTCGACCGCCATCTCGCGCTGGGGTGGGAACACCTGCTCAACCCCGAACTCGGGGAATATATCTTCACCATCCCTCCGCAGCAGAGGATTGATGAGCGGTGGTATCAGGGCACGGCAGACGCGGTCTTCCAGAATATCTACCTGATCGAGAAGGAGAACCCTCCCTATATGCTGATCCTTTCCGGTGACCATATCTACAAGATGAACTATGCAGAGATGTTCGATTGTCATCTCCGCAACGGGTCTGTCGGGACGGTCGCAACGATCAAGATCGACAAGAAGGACGCCTCTGCCTTTGGGATTGTCGAGGTGGACAACAATAACTGCATTGTCGGGTTTCATGAAAAGCCGGTCGTCCCGGTGACGATTCCCGGTGACCCGGAGCACTGTTATGCCTCGATGGGTGTCTATCTTTTTAATACGGAAGAGGTTATTACCGAGCTGAGGGCGGACGCAGGGACCTCCTCGGCGCATGACTTCGGCAAGAATATCCTTCCGGCGATGAAGGACAGCGGGAAGCTCTTTGCCTATGAGTTCAAGGATGAAAACAAGAAAGAGGCGAAATACTGGCGGGACGTCGGCACCATCGACGCCTACTGGGAGGCCAATATGGACCTCGTCTCGGTCGACCCTCTCTTTAACCTTTATGACAGGGCCTGGCCGGTCAGGACGAACCAGGGGCAGTATCCGCCGGCGAAGTTCGTTTTTGCCCAGGAGTATAAGGGGGGAAGGCTTGGGGTCGCCCTGGATTCTATCGTCAGCGGCGGTTGTATCATCAGCGGCGGCAGGGTGCAGAACTCGGTACTGTCGCCGGACGTGAGGGTCAACAGTTTTGTGGATGTACGTGACTCGATCCTGCTCGAAAACGTCGAGATCGGCAGGAATTGCAGGATCCGCAAGGCAATTATCGATAAGGACGTCTATGTCCCGGCTGGGACGACGATCGGGTATGATCCTGAGGCTGACCGCCAGAGATTTGAGGTCAGCGAAGGAGGCGTGGTCATTATCCCGAAGGGGGCAGAGATTACATGAGCCTGGCCGGGAGGCTCGAAGACCTCGCTCTGGCTGATATATTTCAGATACTGAGTGTAGGAAGGAAAACCGGCACCTTCATCGTCAACGGCAGCAGGGGTACGGCGCTGATTGTATTCAAAAACGGAATGATCGTCAGGGCCGAAACCGACGATCTGGAGCGCAACCTCGGGGACAACCTGCTCGATGCCGGCCTCATCAAAGAGACGATCCTGAACCTTGCCCTGGAGGTAAAAAAAAAGCTGCCCGCAACCGCGATTGCCGAGATACTTTTCGACCTCGGCTCGGTCAAGCTTGAACACCTCGAGAAAGTCGCCCGGAAGCGGGTAGAGAAGGCCGTCTGCCGGCTTTTTCTCTGGGAAGATGGAGACTTCCAGTTCGAACTGGATGACCTCGACCTCCAGGGGAAGACGTCCCTGGCAGATCTCGGCTGGGAGCTTTCGAAGGGGCTCAGTCCTGAATATCTCCTGATGGAAGGGGCCCGTGTGCAGGACGAATCAACGCAGTCCTTTGTGAAAACCGAGGAGTTCTCGTTTAATGACGCAGAGGAAGAAGGCGAGGAGGCAGATTCAGGCTGGGACGACGACTGGGAGACGAAGACCTCTGAGCGCAAGGACATTACGGCCCTCAAGTCCCTGACCCATGAGTTGCGCTTCCCGAATTCTGCCTCTGAGATCACCCTGCTGATCCTGCGCTTTGCGAGTGATATTTTTCAACGGGGGATCCTCTTCATGATCGGCAAGAGCGAGATGGCCGGTCTCGGCCAGTTCGGGCTCGAGATCGAGCGGGCCGATGAAAAGGTGCGGGGCACCATGTTGCATATCGACCGGAGCCCTTTTTTCACAAAGATCGTGACCGAACAGATGCCATACTGCGGCCGGTTCGAAAAGGACGAGGTTTCAGAGGAACTGGCAGCGCTCCTCGGCGGGGAATGGCCGAAGGAGGTGGCCATCTTCCCGGTCATAGCAGAGGGGAGGGTCGTTGCATTCCTTTTCTGTGACAACTATGCCACCGGCGAATCTTTTGGCGAGACGGAGGGGCTTGAAATCTTCATCAACCATGCAGGGCTGGCACTTGAGAAGTCACTGCTGCAGCGCAGGATACAGGAGATGGAACTGAAAAGGGATGCAGAATAGGTCGATGAGATTTTTTCTCCGTTATCTGATAATATTTTATGCTGCGGCAGTTTTCCGAATTTCCGCGATTGCGTTGGGAGAAGAAGATAAACTGAATAATCAAAGAGAGGTTTTGTGAAGACGATTCTCATAGTTGAGGACTCGGCAACAACCAGGGCGCTGATCAGGGCATTGATCGACGAACTGGGCGATGTGGAAACCGTTGAGGCTGCATCGGGGTTCGAGGCCCTGAAGCTGCTCCCTCAGCAGGAGTATGACCTCATAATAACCGACATCAATATGCCTGACATCAACGGCCTCGAACTGATCAGCTTTGTCAGGAACAACCAGCGGTATACCAACATCCCAATCATTATTGTGAGCACCGAGCGGAGCGAGGAAGATAAAAAACGCGGCATCGCACTCGGGGCTACCGATTATGTGACCAAACCCTTCAAGTCCGGCGAACTCCTTGAGACCATAAAAAAGACGATCGGATTATGAAGGCATCAAGGAAGGAATTCATTGCTGAGGCAGAGGAACTCCTCGAGGAATCCCAGCGGTTGATACTCGAAATACAGGACACGTATCATTCCGGTCCCAACCCTGACACGATCAATGCCCTTTTCAGAGCCATGCACACGCTGAAGGGAGTTTCGGGGCTCTTCGGCGTCCAGGGGATCACGACGCTCAGCCATGCCCTTGAGACGCTGATGGATGACGTCAGGCTCGGGAAGATCGAGGTGACGGCCGATGTTGTCAATTTTCTCTTCAATAACCTCGACATCCTGAAGGACATTACCGATCGGGTAAGCGAGGACAGAGACGAAGGGGATATCGGTGCATACCTCAAGGATATCGAGGTGTTCAGGGCGTCGCTGAAGGGCCAGGTTGAGGATGATTCTCCCCTGTCTCTTATAGCTCCGTCTATCATGCAGGTCCTTTCTGAATATGAGGAGCACCGGCTGAATGCGAACCTCAAGAACGGCAAGGGTATTTTCATGGTCAAGGCAGTTTTTCCTCTTGAGACTTTTGACATCTCCCTGGAGGCCCTGACGAAGACGGTCAAGGCTGGGGGAGAGCTCATCTCGACACTTCCGACATCCGGGAACGTTCCGGAAGGTTCCATCGGTTTTAACCTGATGTTCAGCTCCGCAGGACAGGCAGATGAGCTGCGCCAGGCATTGGGATATCCTCTTGACGTGCTGGTGAAGCCCCGGGCGGCAAAGCCTGACTCGGGCGTATCTGCGCCTGCGGCAGACGCCGCAGTCCCGGCACAGCAGAAGCCCCAGGATACACCCCTCAAGAGCTCATCGACGACGGTCAGGGTCGATATCGAAAAACTTGACAGGATCCTCAATACGGTCGGCGAGTTGACCCTTGCCAAGGGAGCAGTCAAGCGGATAGGCATGGAACTTCTTGAGTTGTATGGACATAATTCCCTCGTCTATGACATACATAAAATATCCCAGACACTTGAGCGCAGGCTGGCAGAGCTTCAGGACCAGGTGCTCGAGATACGGATGGTGCCGATCGGCCAGATATTCACCCGGCTGGCGCAGATCGTAAGGCGATATTCACGGGAAGTCGATAAACAGATCGATCTCGTGCTTTATGGTGAGGACACAGAGCTCGACAAGTACCTTGCAGAAGAGATCATCGATCCGCTCATGCATCTTATCAGGAATTCGATAGACCATGGCATTGAACATCCCCAGGACCGCAGGAGAAAGGGCAAAAAGGAATCCGGGACCGTCATCCTCAGCGCCTACCAAAAGGGCAACCATGTCGTCATCGAGCTGAAGGACGACGGCGCAGGGATTGCTGTTGACAAGGTGAGGAAAAAGGCGATCGAGAAAGGCCTTGTCCGGGAAGGGGCGGTCCTTTCGGAAAAAGAGGTCATTGATTTTATCTTTGCACCGGGGTTCAGCACCAAGGATGTCGTCACCGACATTTCGGGAAGGGGCGTCGGCATGGATGTCGTCAAAGAGAAACTGGGCGTTCTGGGCGGGTATGCAGAGGTTGAGACGAAAAAGGATGTTGGCACAACTTTCATGCTGACCCTGCCGATAACGCTCGCGATCATCAAGGCCCTGATTGTGCGGGTGGGCAAAGAGCGGTTTGCGGTGCCCCTGACCTCGATGTCCGAGACGCTTATTGTCGAACATAAGGATATACAGACTATTGAATGGAAAGAAGTCTATTACCTCAGGGGAGAGATGCTTCCGATGATCAGGGTAAGTGCTTTCTTTAAATTTCCGCCGCTGCCTACTGAGCGCTCCTTTGCCGTGGTGGTGGGTTTTGGGGAGAGGAAGGTCGGGCTCCTGGTGGATGAGCTGTATGGTCAGCAGGAGATCGTCATCAAGTCGCTGGGCGAATATCTCAAGAAGATGCGCGGCTTTGCCGGGGCTGCGGAGATCGGCAAGCATGAAGTCATCCTGGTGCTCGATATCGAATCGCTGATCGATGATTCGGTCGTAAAACAGAAGGGGGGGGCGATTTATGTTTGAGGAATACTATGGTCTCAGGGTCAAACCGTTCAGCAAGACGCCTGACCCGAAATTCCTTTTCCTGAGCAGGAGCCATGAGGAGGCGCTTGCAAGACTCCAGTATGCGGTGGAAGAAAAGGACCTCGTGCTGCTGACCGGCGAGGTCGGTTGCGGGAAGACGACCCTGACCCGGGCTCTTATGGATCTGCTTGATGACCGGTATAACGTTATCAATATCATCAACCCGGTCCTGACTCCGGCGCAGTTCCTCAGGACGATTGCCATGCGTATGGGGATCGACATCCCGTCGATACATAAGGCAGACCTGCTTGACGCTATCTATAATAAGGTGTTTCAGGACTACGAGGCAGGGGTTTTTCATGTGATCATCATCGACGAAGCCCAGCTGATCCCGACCAGGGACACCTTTGAAGAGCTCCGCCTGCTGACAAATTTCCAGCTCGATTATACGAACCTGATAAGCCTTGTTCTCGTCGGTCAGACCGACCTGAGGAAGCGGCTCAACCACAAGACGTATCTGCCGCTGAAGCAGAGGATCGGTCTTTTCTATCATCTGGGGCCGATCAGAGAGGAAGAGATCAGGGACTATGTGCTCTTCAGGTTGAAGACGTCCGGACGGGAGCGCATGCTCTTTACCGAGGGGGCGCTGAAGCTCCTGTACCGGTATTCGGGGGGGGTCCCCCGGCTGATCAACAGTATCGCGACGTCAGCCCTTCTCGACGGATATGCCGGAGAGGTTGAGGTCATTAATGAAACCTTGATAGAAGATGCTGCCAGGGAACTGGGGTTATTAAATGGATATAGCGAAAATTAGAAAAAAGGCGCAGGCGCAAGGGCATATTCAGGGACAGGGGCAGATACCGGCCCGGATTCCGGGAATTCCGGATCGGGGCCAGATTCAGGGCGATGAGGGCAGGCCTGAGGAACTGGTCCGAAATCAGGTTGATGGACCGGCACAGGACCAGTCAACGCATCTGTCCGGTCATCCGATCGATGACCAGTCAGGGCAACCGCCTGGAAAGACAGAGACCCAAGCCGGGGCAGTTGACGATCTCCTGGAAATTCCTGCGGGAGCAGATAGCGACCATGCAGAACCTGGTGCGACCCCGGAAGCCCCGGGAACCGGAGGTGTTGACGCACTTACTTCCGGTGCGCAGGAAGACGGCGGTATTGCTGAACTGCTGACCTTCAACCTGGCGAATGAGGAATTTGCCTTCGCGGTTTCTGAAGTGGAGGAGATAATCCGGTTCCAGAGGACAACGTTTGTCCCTACCATGCCTGAGTATGTGGTCGGGATAACGTCTCTCCGCGGCAAGATCATCCCGGTCATTGACCTCAGGACGAGGCTTGCGCTGAAGAATGATGGCGAGGAGGCCATGCCCCTGCCCCAGCCAGACGCAGACGGCCTGATCGAGGGCACCGGCAAGATAATCGTCCTGGCGGGACCCCGCGGCCTGATCGGAGCGATTATCGATAAGGTTTTGGGAGTGGTGAGGCTTCCGGACGATGTTATCCTCGAGCCGCCGGCCCATCTGACTGAAGATGAAACAAAGTTTATCAAGGGTGTTGTGATTGTAGAGAAGCGCTTCATATCGATCATCCGGTCTGAAGATGCGCTGAATATAGAGGTTGGTTAAGGGAGGGAACATGCGGGACAAACTCGAAGTCAAAATACTTGCCCTTGTGGCTGGACTCCTCGTTCTGGGGATCTGTGCTGCCGGGCTCATGATATTTTATATGGAAAAGGCGAGCCTCTCTTCCCTGACAGAGACCACGACCGAAGTGACAGCGGATGTCATTGTCAGGGACATCGAGCGGATCATGCTCGAAGGCAGGGCAGAAGCAACAAAGTCTTATATGAGCAGCCTTAAGTCGGTCAAAAACATGGACGAAATATCGCTTGTGCATTTCGATGGGCATATTGCCTTTGCAGACAAGAATAATGCCACAGCCGATGCCGACATCATGAAAAAAATTATCCAGACAAAGGCCCCGTTTGTCCAGCGCGATCAGAAGAAGATTGTTTTTTACCGTCCCCTTGAAAACGCTGAACGTTGCAGGGCCTGTCATGCGAATGATCCCCCGGTACTGGGTGCTGTCAAACTGGCGTTTTCGATCGAAAAAGAATATAACAGTACGGTCCGGATGATCGTCAGGGTCATGCTGGTGACGGTCCTGGCGTGTGTTTTCTTCAGTATCGTTCTCTGGGCCATGATCCGCAGGATGGTGATCGCTCCGATTACCGCCCTGGAGGCGGCTGCAACAAAGCTGGCCGGGGGGGACATGTCGTTCAGTGTCGTCATCACGAGCAGCGACGAGATCGGGAGGTTCAGCAAGGCGATAACCTCCTCCCTGATCTCGATTTCGGGCATACTCCAGAGGATCAAGGACGGCTCGCGGCGGGTGACACGGGTTGCCGAGGACGTGAGCCGGGAGTCGAGAGAGGTTGTAGAAGGGACAATCCTTGAAACCGAGGCCATCAATAATATTTCAGCCTCGGTCGAAGAGATGAACGCCTCCATAGCGGACATTTCCGCAGGGACCGACGGGCTGGCTGCTTCTGCGGAAGAGACGGCCGCGGCCATGGAACAGATGGTCGTCAGTATCTCTCAGATCACGAACAATTCACAGGATATGTCTATAGCGGTAGAGGCCACCTCAGCCTCGATAGAGCAGCTGTCCGCCACGATCAGGGAGGTCGCGAGCAATACGGGCGAACTCGCCGGCGCCGCGGAGGAGACCCAGTGTGCAATACTCGAGATCACCGCATCGATCAAGGAGGTCGAACAGCGGGCAAAGGATTCCGCAATCATCTCCGATAAGGTCAAAAACGATGCGGTGAAACTCGGGATGGTATCGGTCGAGAAGACGATCCAGGGGATGCAGAATATCAAGTTATCGGTTGAGCGGACCTCGGAGTGCATCTCGAAACTCGGGGGAAGGTCCGAGGAGATAGGCCAGATCCTCAACGTGATCGATGAGATTACCGACCGGACGACGTTGCTTGCCCTGAACGCTGCGATCCTTGCGGCTCAGGCAGGGGAGCATGGCAAGGGGTTCTCGGTCGTTGCTGACGAGATCAGGGAGCTTGCCGACCGCACGTCGATTTCGACGCAGGAGATCGGCGCCCTGATTCAGGCGGTACAGGCCGAGGTGGCTGATGCAGTATCTGCCATGTATGATGGTTTGAGCTCGGTAGAGATCGGCTTTAAGGTCACGAACGAAGCGGTCGACGCCCTGCGGAAGATCGTCGAAAGCTCAAAGCAGTCATCGGACATGGCGGCAGCCATCGAAAACTCGACGGCAGAACAGTCGAAGTCGGCCCGTCTCGTTTCAGAGGCTATGGAGAAGGTCCTGACCATGGTCAGTCAGATCGCCAAGGCGACGACTGAACAGAATAAAGGCATCCAGCTGATCATGGGAGCCACAGAAAAGGTCAGCGAGTTCTCTCACCACGTCAAGATCGCGACCAATGAACAGTCGCTCAACAGTAAACAGATTTCGCAGGCGATTGACCGGGTTTCAGATAAGAGCCATCAAATCTCCAATGCTATCAGGGAACAGAAGCAGGGGGCCAATCAGATATGGACCTCGGTCGAGAAGATCAAGGACCTCCCGCGTCAGACCAAGGACCGCGCGTTCAAGCTTGACCAGATGGTGAAGGAACTGCTGAAGGACGCAGAACTGACCGTGATCGAGATGGAACGGTTTAAATTTTCTGCCGACAGTTCCGGAGCGCTGCTCAGGATGGGTATCGTGCCTCTTGAGTCGCCTGCCGTGATGTTCAAGAAGTTCAGCCCGATCATCGAGTATCTTGGCAAGCGCCTGGGCAAAATGGTAGACCTGAAGGTGGCGGTCGATTTTCAGGGCGCAGTCAACGACCTCGGCCAGGGCGTGACCCAGCTCTGCTTCATGACTCCCTCGACCTATGTCGAGGCACATAAGCGGTATGATGCCCGGGTGCTGGTGAAGGCTCTGCGGAACGGCAAACCCTTTCAGCATGCGGTCATCATCGCCAGGAGCGACAGCACGATCAATACCATTGAAGACCTGAAAAACCGTTCGTTTGCCTTTGGCGACCCTCACTCGACCTCGAGCCATATCATTCCGAGGGGGCTGCTCCTTGCCGCGGGCATTGACATCAAGGACCTTTTCTATTACAACTACCTTGGCCATCACGATGATGTTGCCAGGGCGGTCCTCAACGGCGACTTTGACGCCGGTGCGGTTATGGAGACTACGGCATATAAATACAAGGATATGGGTTTGAAATTTATCAAATTCTCGGAGGATATCCCGGAGTTCAATATTTCGGTATCCGGCAAGCTCGATCCTGCCCTGACGGCTGAAATTAAGGCTCTGCTCCTTTCCATCAGTGACAGCACACCTGAAGGGGCCTCGCTCCTCCGGTCGATCGATGAGAATTATACGGGGTTCGTTGAGTCTGCTGATGACGACTATAACAGCGTCAGGCTCACGATGTCCCGGCTTGGCCTGGTCTGATGAGTGCTGACCGGAATCAACTTTGCGCAAGGAGGAATAACATGAAGCATGGTGCTGCGCTGTCTGTTGCAATGACAATAAACGCGGAGGTATCGCTGTGAAGGATTTCATCGGTTTTATCAAAGGCCCCAAGAGGACAAAAATCATTCAGGCCCACAGGGCAGCCCCGGTTAAATGATATTCAGGAAATCCATAACAGCGAAGTTCATCACCACCCTCTTTGTCTTTTTTCTGGTCGGGCAGTCTCTGGGAGGGATTTTTCTCATCGGATTTATACGGACCGCCCTGTCTGATTCACTTGAAAGCAGGATCAAGCGGGCAGCAGCAACCATGGCGGGAGTCAGTTCGGGGCCGCTGCTGAGGTATGATTATGCACTGATAGACGTCTATCTCGAAGAGATAATGAAAGACGAGGACATTACCTCGGTGCACATATTCGACAGCAACGAAAAGGTCATTCGGGAGAACATGAAAGCAGTCGATGCCGACCTGGGCACCTTGAATCCCTTCCTCCTCAATAAAAGCATGACGATGAAGATGCCGGTGACAGCGGCCGGCAACAAAATAGGCGAGGTGCGCATCGATTACTCGGCGAAGAGCATCAACAGGAGCATCTACCACAGCATAATCACTATTTCGCTTTACCAGATCCTGCTGCTGGTCAGTACCGGCATTGTTATGGTTTTTCTCTTTAACCGCAACATCAAGAGGCCGGTATCCAGGATAAACGAGGCAGTTGAAAGGATAACCCTGGGAGACCTCACGGTCGAGGTTCCGGCTCTGGGTGAAAATGAGATAGGCAGTATTGCCCAGGGGGTCAGGTTTCTTCTGGAGAGGCTGCTGCTGACCGTCTCCAAGCTGAATTCGACGGCCGTCAATGTCTCGATGGCGATCAAACAGGTGAACCTTACGTACAATAACGTGACCGACGGGATGACCCGGCAGTCCGAGGCGGTGAGGGACGTTGCCGGAGTGATTCAGAACGCCTCCAGGGCGCAGGCTGAGATCAGTGAGAGTGCCGATACCATGGCAAGTTTTTCTGTTGAGAACGTATCGTCTCTGATCGAGTTGAAGGCCACAGCCGATGAGATTGCGTCAAATACCCACCGGCTCCTGAAGGCAACGGAGGACCTGTACCTGGTCGTATCGCAGGTCGCCGAGTCCGCCATTGAGATTTCAAGGACAGCAAGCGGCGCATTGACTGCGGTTGAAGATACCTCTGCCTCGGTCGAGGAGATCGGCGCCTCGATCAGGGAGGTCGAGGCGCATGCCCGGGAGTCCTCGAAAATGGCCGGTACCGTGCAGGAGATCACTTCCGATACCGGCATGACAACGATCATGAGTGCGGTTGAGGGCATGGACAATATAGCCACGGAGGTGCAGAAGTCTTTTGAGATCGTGCAAAGGCTTGAGTCACGGTCGACCGATATCGAAAAGGTCCTCTCGGTCATCAAGGACGTGACCGAGCAGACCAGCCTGCTCAGCCTTAACGCGGCTATCCTTGCCGCCCAGGCAGGAGAGTACGGCAAGAGCTTTTCAGTCGTTGCCGACGAGATCAGCGCCCTTTCCGACCGGACGGCAAGCTCGACGCGGGAGATCGGCGGTATCGTCAAGTCGATCCAGCGGGATATCAAGGACGCCGGTTCATCGATCGTTTCTGCAAAGACAAAGGTGGATGAAGGCAACGGCCTTGTTCTGACCGTCGGCAGGGTGCTCAAGGATATTCTGACGGCGTCTGAACATTCGACACATATGACCAGGGCAATCGAGCGTGCAACCGAGGAACAGTCGCTAGGGTTGAGACAGGTCACCGGGGCGATCGAGGACATCAGAAAGATGATGAAGAAAATTGCCGGTGCAACAGGGGAGCAGGATAAGGCCCTGAGTTTCCTGCTCGACAGTGTCGGCGAGGTCAAGGAGGTCGCCGATATGACAAAGCGCGGGATGGAAGAGCAGGCGATCGGCACCAAGGGCATCTCCCGGAACCTTGAGCTTGCGAGTGAAAGGACATCCAGGATCAACGAGGCTGTCGCCAACCAGCAGAAGATGAATGTCATGATCGCCGGCACCATGGAACAGATCTATGGTATCGGCAATGCGACGGTGAAGGACATGGAAGAGGTCTCTGCGTCTCTCAATACGCTTTTTGGGGAGATAGAGATCCTGAAAAAAGAGATGGAGGTCTTCAAAATCAGGTAGATGCAGAAATTCGCGATATTTCAAATAGCTGATGAGGTCTTCGGCATCACGATCGACCGGGTGGTCGAGATCATCAAGGTGCAGAAGGTGTTTACGATCCCCGGCCTCCCCGGCTTTCTGTCTGGGGTCATGAACGTCAGGGGGCTGGTGGTCCCGCTGATAGACCTCCGGAGGCGATTTGGGACCGAACCTTCCGGCAGGAAAGAGCGTATCATCATCGTCAGGTTTGAACAGGAGAAGATAGGGCTTCTCGTCGATGAGATCAGGGAGATCATGTCACTGGCCCCTGAAGAGATGACGCGGCCGCCGTCGATCTTCAAGGGGTTCAAGACCGAATATATTACGGGGCTCGGCAGGAAGGGGGACAGGATCATCATTCTCCTGAATATAGACAACCTGCTGACATCAGAGGAGAAGATCATCCTCAAGGAATCAATCGGAATATTAGGAGAAGGCCTTGCAGGAACTGATAAAACAGATAAGTGACAGCAATGTAGAGACGCGGCGGACGGCGGTCGGAAAGATCAGGGGCATGAAGGACAGCGCCTGCATCCCGGTCCTCCTGAAGGCGATGGAGGATATCAGCTGGCGGGTCAGGAAGACGGCCGTCGATATCCTCTTCGATGAATACGAGGTCGAACAGTATATTCACGGACTGGTCCGGCTCCTCTACATTGAAGAGAACGCCGGGGCCCGGAATTCGGCCATCGAGGCGCTGATCAAGCTTGGCAGGAAGGCGACGGTCTTCCTGATTGAGGCGTTTAGGACGCCGAACCGGGATGTCAGAAAATTCATTATCGACGTGCTGGGCGAGCAGCGTGACAGCAGGGCGCTTCCCCTGATGCTCGAGGCGATCAGGGACGAAGACGAGAATGTGAGCGCTACCGCGGTAGAACATCTCGGCAAGGTGCGTGAGGTTTCGGTCGTTGACGCACTTATTGAGATCCTCGATAGTGGTGATCTCTGGACCGCTTATCCTGCGGCAGATGCCCTCGGCAGGATCGGCGACCGCAAGACGGTCCCACATCTTGTGGCGGCGCTTGCTAAAAAACCGCTCAGGGAGCCGATACTCAAGGCCCTGGGCAGGCTGGCAGAACCCTCGACGCTTGAACAGATCATCCCGATGCTCCAGGACCCCTCAAAGAACATCCGGGAGCTGGCGCTTAAGACGATCGAAAAATTCTATCATAACGGGGTTGATGCCGCTTTCATCACTTCCGTGATGAAGCGTATTCTCGGGGCTGCTGCCGTTGATCTCCTTATCGGTTATGCCTGGTCGGCAAAACGTGAGGTAAGGATATCGGCGATTCTGCTCCTCGGTCTGATGAAAGACGAGGCCGCCTATGGCCCCCTCCTCGACATCTCCCATGAGGAGGAGTTCGCCGACGATGTCAAGAATGCCCTTGTCTATATCGGAGAACATAAACCGGAGTCCCTGCTGAAGCTTTTCGATACGGACAATGAGCACCAGCTACGGTTTATCTGCGAGGTGACTGAGAAGATCCTGTCTCCGGTCTATTACGATGTCCTGTATGCGCTGCTGACCAATAAGGACGGTCATGTCCGCGCGACCGCCGCTATCAGCATCTCGAAACTCCGGGACCTGAGGGCCGCCGGAAAGATCAGGGAGCTCCTCGCCGACCCCTATGAAGACGTCCAGGAGGCAGCAGTCGGGGCGCTGGCAAATCTGCAGGCTGCGATAACCGACAGCGAGCTGGTGAAGATGCTGAAGGATGAAAATCAGGTGCTGAGAATGAATACCGCACGCCTGCTCGGGAGACTCAGGGCCTCGGGCCTGGTGGACGAACTTGGTTTTGCGTTGAAGGATTCACAGGCACTGGTGCGGCAGTCTGTTGTCGAGGCTCTCTCTCTGATAGGTACTGATGACGCAGTCCGGTATCTGACCTATGCGCTGACTGACGAAGACTCTTCGATCAGGATCTCCTCTGCCCTTAGTCTGGGTGAGATCGGAGGGAAAGGGGTCCTTGATTCGTTGATGATCCTCAGTGCGGACCCGGATAGTGCCGTGAGGGTCGCTGCGGCCAAGGCACTCGGCGCGCTGAAGGACAGGGATGCGGTTAAGACCCTGCTTGAACTGCTCCAGGACAGGAGTGGTTTTGTGGTGACGTCTGCGATTGAATCCCTTGGCGCTGTCGGCGGTGACGACGCGCGCCAGGCGATCATCGAGATGCTGTCTGCTCCCGATGATGAGGTCAGACGCACCGCGATTTCGGCCCTTGCCTCGTTCAGCCGCGTTGAGCAGTACCTCCTGCCGTTCCTGCAGGACAGAGACTGGGCAGCGCGGATCGCAGCAGTCAGAATACTCGGAACGAACCCGTCAGGTGACGTGAGGAAAGAACTCGAAAAACTCCTCGATACTGAAGAGGACCCCACGGTCATTAAAACAGTCGAGGAGATGCTGCGTGTTTGAAAAAGAGGAGGTCCTGCCTCTTTCAGAGGATGTCTTCAGGCTTATACGGGACATCGTGCGGGACTATTGCGGTCTTTATTTTGACGACTCCTCGAAATATCTGATCGAAAAAAGATTGTCGCGGAGGGTCAAGAACCACCATCTGCAGGACTTCAGGGACTACTACCGGTTTATCCGCTATGACAGGAACGCGGAGGCTGAACTGTCGGCCATTATGGATATCCTGACGGTCAACGAGACCTATTTCTTCAGGGAGCAGAACCAGCTGAAGGCCTTCAGTGAGGAGATTCTCGATGAGCTGAAGGAGCGGTATGCAGAGACAAGTGCTCTCAGGATCTGGTCAGCGGGGTGTTCGACCGGCGAAGAACCCTATACCATCGCGATGTTGATCAATGAGAGGGGCTGTTTCAAAGGCTGGGATATCGAGATCCACGGTAGCGACATCAACCAGCGCGTGCTCCAGACGGGGAGAAAAGGTTCCTACCGCAGCAACTCCTTCAGGACGACCGAGGCATACTTTAAGACGAAATATTTTAATGATGAGGACGGGCAGTCCCAGATCATCGACGAGGTGAAGAAATATGTCACCTTCAGTTACCTGAACCTGCTCGATCCGTTCAGGACAAAGTTTCTTGGCAAGATGGATGTTATATTTTGCAGGAATGTATTAATATATTTTGACATCGCATCGAGGAAAAGGGTCATTGAGAATTTCTATGACCGGCTGAAAGACGGCGGCTACCTGCTGCTGGGGCATGCCGAGTCGCTGATAAATATATCGACCGCTTTTAATCTCAAACACTTCAAGTATGACATGGTCTACCAGAAACCACCACGGCAAAAACTGAATGACAAGATCTGACCTCGGAGAGGATAACCGGAAGGAGGACGCTGCTTGAGCACCAGGATTCTGATCGTTGATGACTCGGCCTATACCCGGCAGGTCATCAGAAATATTATTGAGCAGGACGTGAAGCTTGAGGTTGTCGGTGTCGCCTCTGACGGGATTGACGCCATGGCAAAAACTCTGAGGTTGAAGCCGGACATCATTACGCTTGATTTCGAGATGCCGGAGATGGACGGCTTCAGCTTCCTGCGGTGGCTTATGCTTGAACGGCCAACGCCGGTCATCATGGTCAGTTCGTATAACGATTCCAGGACGGTCTTCAAGGCCCTTGAACTCGGCGCGGTCGATTTTATAGCGAAGCCGACCAAGAGGGCATCGATAGAGCTCCGCACCATCGAAAAGGACCTGCTGCTGAAACTGGGCGGCATCAAAAATATCCGGCTCGATAAACTTAGCAGGAACCTTAAACTTCTGGATCGCGAGGAATCGACGGCCCAGCCGTCGGCCAGGGCGACGGCCAGGAACGTCGGGATTGTTGCGGTGGGGTCCTCTACCGGAGGACCGGCTGCGCTACAGATTATCCTTACCAGGCTTCCTTCCGATCTCCGGGCTGCGGTTGTGGTCAGCCAGCATATGCCGAAGGGCTTTACCGGCCCCCTTGCAGAGAGACTGAACAAGCTGGCCCATTTGAATATCAGAGAGGCAAAGAACCAAGACCCTGTCGAGCCCGGTAGCGTCCTGATCTGTCCGGGTGGCTACCATATGGGGCTGCAGAAGAGAGGCGGCCGGGTGGTCACGCTGCTGAAAGAAGGACAACTCGAAGATAAATGCACCCCGTCCGTGGATTATATGATGCAGTCTGCAGCTGAGGTCTACGGAGCGTGCGCCATGGGAGTGATTCTCACCGGCATGGGGAGCGACGGCAGAGCGGGCATGGTGGAAATTAAAAATAAAGGCGGGTATACTATAGCAGAGTCGGAAGAGACGGCTGTGGTCTTTGGTATGCCGGGAGAAGCGATCAAGGCTGGAGCTGTAGAATCAATACTGCCGCTGTCGGAAATATCGGCAGCCATAACCAGGGTCGTAAATCACAGGGAGTAGGATGCATGGATAAAGAGACTGTGTTTTCCAATAAAGCTGATGAGTTTCTCCAGATGTTCAAAAAGGGCGAGGAATTTACCAAGGACCTTCTGCGTGAGAATGAGAAGCTCAGATACCGTATTGCCCAGCTGACCGAGGCAGTAGAGAGGTCGGGCGACGAGGCACGGGTCAAGCTGTACGAAAACAGGATCAGCCTCCTCGAGCAGGAAATACAATCCCTGCGTGAGCGCTTTCTCCAGGTCGAGCAGGAGAACAAGGATTTTGCATCGAAGTATGTAGAGGTTGAAGAGGAGAACAACAACCTTGCCAACCTGTATGTCGCAAGTTACCAGTTGCATTCGACCCTGGACTTTGCTGAAGTTCTGAGGATTGTCCTTGAAATCATCATCAACCTGATCGGCGCGGAGAGGTTTGCGGTGCTCCTGATCGATGATAAGACGAACGAACTGATCCCGGTCAGCACCGAGGGGATGGATATATCCGAGGCCCCCAAGGTCAAGATTGGGCTCGGGACGATCGGTTCGGTGGCGAAAGAAGGCGAGAGCTACTTTGCCGCTGATCTGCATGCAGCGGAAGAGTTCAACCCGCTTGAACCGATTGTCTGTATTCCGCTGAAGATAAAGGAGCATGTCATCGGCGTCATTGTCATCTATAAGCTGCTGGTCCAGAAGTCAGGCTTTTCGAATGTCGACTATGAGCTCTTCAACCTGCTTGCCGGTCATGCGGCGACAGCGATATTCTCTTCGCGGATGTATACACAATCCGAGAGAAAGTTGACCACGATTCAGAGTTTTCTCGATCTGCTAAAGGAGAAGCCCAGGAAATAAGGGAGATACGAATGCCGAATATTCTCGTTGTTGAAGATTCACCTACGATGCGGCAGCTTATCAGCTTTGCGATAAAGCGGGTGCCAAACTCACGTGTTTTTGAGGCGACGGATGGGGTCGATGCCCTGAAAAAACTTTCCTCGGAGAAGATAGACCTGATCCTGGCTGATATCAATATGCCGGTCATGGACGGCCTTAAACTGGTCAGCCTCGTCCGCGGCAACCCGACCTACAAAGACATCCCGATCATCATCGTTACGACGGAGGGGGCCGAAGAAGACCGCAAGCGCGCACTTGCAATCGGCGCCAATGCCTACCTGCCGAAGCCGATTCAGACGCAGGAACTGATCAGGCTCGTCAACGGTTTTCTGTCGGTCTAGCCGGTTTCCGGTTCCTCTGAGACGCCCCGCACCCATGCACTGCAGCTTCGGACGGCGCACGAGTTCGCCTGTTGATATATTGACAAGAAAGAGACGGAAAGTGTATCTTAAACGTCTATGGTTTTTTTGGGCCGCTAGCTCAGTTGGTAGAGCAACGCCCTTTTAAGGCGTGGGTCGTTGGTTCGAATCCAACGCGGCTCACCAAGATGTCCCCATCGTCTAGCCCGGCCTAGGACATCGCCCTTTCAAGGCGGTAACGCGGGTTCGAATCCCGCTGGGGACGCCAACAAATTCAAGGGGTTACAGCAATGTGACCCCTTTGTTTTTCCCCTATTGTGACAGAATTGTGACAAACCCTTTTCCCTCTATGGCATCAATAGCGTTTAATGTATCTGGCATCAGATGAGCATACCTTTGTGTCATTCTCGTATCGCTATGACCAAGAAGATGCTGAACACGATATAAATCTACGTGGTTTGAGATCAGCAGGGTTGCAAAATCGTGTCTGAAAATAGTGAGAAATATTTTGATAAGATCATTGGCGAATGATCAATTTGACCGTTTAAAAAGTTCTTGATTTCCCGGCGCCTTTCATTGTAATCTTAATTACCGTAATAACCATTACGGAAGAGGTATGAAACGAAATTCTATAACCGGAAAAACGAACTTGCTGAACTGACCAAGCTTTACGATCAGGCCAACACGTCTGCAAGATTGACCGTCATTACCGGCCGTCGCCGAGTCGGGAAAACCATGCTTGCACTGGAATTTGCTCGCAAACACAAACACCTCTATCTCTTTGTTTCGAAAAAATCAGAGCATCTGCTCTGCATGGAATATCTTGAAGAGATCAGGAAAAACTTTTCCATCCCTGTCATAGGAGAGATAAAGACATTCAGAGAGATCTTCCTGCTGCTTATTGAGTGCGCCAGGAAGGAACGCTTCACGCTGATCATCGATGAATTTCAGGAGTTCTATAATATCAATCCCTCGGTCTACTCCGACATTCAGCACCTTTGGGATATTAATAAATCATCCTGCAGGCTCAACCTGATCTGTATCGGCTCGGTCTATTCCCTCATGCATAAGATTTTCGAGGAATCAAAGGAACCCCTCTTTGGCCGGGCCGACAGGATATTATTTCTCCGTCCCTTCTCTGTCCGTAATATGTATGCTGTTCTAAAGGACCATGGCCATACTGACGGCCGAACGCTTTTCGACTGCTTTGCGATAACCGGAGGAATGCCTAAATACCTCGACATCCTCGCATCGAACGACGTCTTTCAGTTTGACGGCATGGTGGATTTTATACTTAAAGACAACTCTCCCTTCCTCAATGAGGGTAGGAGCCTTCTTGTCGAAGAATTCGGCAAAGAATACGGCACGTACTTTTCGATTCTGGAACTGATCGCTTCCGGCAAGACTGCCAGAACAGAGATTGAATCGGTACTAGAAATACATGCGGGAGCATATCTGGCAAAGCTTGAAACCGATTACGCGCTCATCGCAAAGCTCAAACCCATAAATGCCAAACCCAATTCGCGACTCCAGAAATATCGCATTGTTGATAATTTTCTTGGCTTCTGGTTCCGTTTTATATTCAAAAACCGTTCTGCGGTGGAGACAGGTAATTTCAGTTATATCAGGGAAATCATCAACCGGGACTATTCTACCTATGCCGGACGCATCCTTGAGAGTTTCTACCAGCAGGTGTTTGCCGAGTCCGGAAGATATAACCGGATCGGCACATACTGGGAAAGAGGAAATCAGAACGAGATTGACCTTGTAGCTGTCAACGACTTAAAGAAAGAAGTCGTATTCGCCGACATCAAGCTTGACTCCTCCAGGATCAACCTGAAGACTTTAAAGGAAAAGTCATCGAAATTGTCAGAAGAGTATAAAGGCTATAAAAAAGAATGGCTGGGATTGCATATAGGAAATATCAGGGGGTTTATTAAATAAGAACTGATCACTATGTCCTGGGCCTCAGGAAGAAGGAGATTGCTCAGGAATTTGCTATTGTGAGCACACCCGTAGAGGATTTTGCCCTTTTCACCGATGGGAGTGTAAGTCCCAGTCTCAGTCTCGGTATCGGCGCTTATGTTATTGTCCCTGCTTCGGTTCTGAAGGCCTTTTCCGGAGTGATTGGAAAACCCAAAATAATTGAACAGTTAAAGGTACAGAGATTTGAAGACACTTCATCAACAAAGCTTGAACTTCAGACTATTTTATGGGCGCTTACAGAGAATAGGCAAAAACCATATGGAAGTCTGACAATATATTCCGATTCTCAGTGCGTTTCAGGCCTTCTTAAGAGAAAACCCCGCCTTTTGGCCGGCGGATTCCTTTCGAAGAGGACAAAGCAGCCGTTAGGCAACGCTTCCCTTTATCGCTCATTTTACGAATTTCACGACGAATTAGGCTTTCGCGTTGTAAAGGTTGCCGGGCACTCCGGATCCAGTGTTCGAGACCCTGCTCATCGAATTTTTGCATCTGTTGATAAGGAAGCAAGGAAAGCCTTAAAAATTTGGCTTAAGGAGTTAGCGGATGGACCCAATCGGCCAAGTAGCGGACCCTGGTGTATTTATGTGCTCAGGTGCAGCAACAATTCTTTGTATATCGGTATTACAAATAATCTGGAGAAAAGGCTTGAAAAGCATAAGCTGGGACTTGGCAGTAAGTTCGTGAGATCCTGGAGGCCATTTGAGCTGGTCAAAACAATATTATGTGAGGATGAGGGAGAAGCAAGAAGGCGCGAGTACGATTTAAAGAGACTCACAAGAAAGAAGAAAATTGAAGCCCTTGAGCTTTGAAGGATCCGGATAGGCGACAATTCCTCTATCCTGCAGTTAAACCATTCACTACAGGCATGATTTGATGTGTGCCTTCACAGGCATATTCTGACCCTGTTTGTATATACTTTATGATCAATATAGAACTCCGGCCGAGTTTGACAGGCGAAAACATGTGATTAAGAAAAAGGTGCAAACAAAATGACTAAGAACAGGAGGTAACATGAGTATTACCGTTGAGAAAAAATCGAATAGGGGCGGAGTGTTTTTTGACATTACCGTTGACGGAGTAACAATCTACGGTTGCCAGCGCAAGACCGGGACCGGGGCAAAGGGCGATTATGATTTTATCAGCACTCCGAGGCGCAAGTATCAGGATAAAGATGGGCAGGACAAGTGGGCCGATATCGTCAAGTTCGATAAAGATACCGCTGAAAGGGTGCTGGCTGCGGTCAAGGCCCAGGAAGGTGATGGTTCAGGGGAAAGTGAATATCCGTTTTAAAGAATAGCATGTCGGGTATTGGGGAGAGGTAACTCCCTATGGGAAGGTCAAAAAAAAGAAGTGAAATACCTTGGGTCTTGGGTATGCTTAGATTTTTTTCGAATTGGATGCTTCGGCAGATGCTTTAGGCTTCCCCCTCGCTGCTGGAGGCTTGCTCACCACATCTCGCTCCCGCTTCCTAACCCAACAACTTAGTTCTAAGACTTAACCCATCCCAAGGCATTTACTTCTTCTGCTTAAAAAGTGGTGTTTGCTTCTCCTCATTCTCAGCGGTTCTGCATCTTGAGACATACAGCATGAGACTTTTACATCTGTACTTTACGTCCTATGAATCATAACCTTTCTGCTGAGTCCGAGAAGAGCAAAACCACCACTTAGGTGTGCTTCTTCTAATTTCAATCTACTCCTTTTCTGCCAGCTTGTCAAATTAAAAATGGATTCTTAAAACGGATTCTTATCTCACGCAAATAACCAGCAATTTAGAAAATGCAAAAAAGTTATATGACCGTCGTCTTCTAACAGGCTGTTGAAAAAGTGTTTTTTGATGTTTTTTCGTCATTCCCGTGCAGACGGGAATCCAATGTTTTCAAAGACTCTTGGATACCCGCCTTCGCGGGTATGACGGCTTTAGCTGGCAGAATGAGAG
>JBARHQ010000257.1:0-3780 GCA_049799315.1 Thermodesulfovibrionales bacterium
CCCAAAAAGACAGTATAGAGGCTGACAGAAACTTCCTGAAGGGCGAGACAGTACGACTGGAGGCAACCACACAACAACTCCAGGCTGATCTGGAAGCAACCACTCAACGGTTCCAGACTGAAAAGGCTGATCTGGAGTCAACCAGACAGAGGCTTCAGACTGAAAATACTGATCTGAAGTCGGCAAGACAAAGGCTCCAGACTGAGAAGGAACTCCTGTTCCGTGAGTTCATTGGACTCCAGAACCACCTTGCACTGATAGAAAACAGTCTGAGCTGGAAGATGATCGGGGGTTTCAGAAAAATCAAGGGAAGGCTCGCCCCGACAGGGACAAAACGACGGGCCTTCTATGACCTGTGTCTCAAGAGTCTGAGGGTTATTACCGCTGAAGGCTTTTACGGCTTCACAACAAGGATAAAGAGGAGAATGCGTTTCAGTCCTTGGTTTATGAGAATGAAGGGCAGACTGAGAAGGTCACCCGCTCACTCAATAAACACGGTCTGCAGCCTCCCCATGGACCTGGCCTTCAGCAGAAGTCCGGCCAGCATCGTCATGCCTGTCTATAACGGCTTTGAGTGTATAGAAGACTGCATCAACAGCATTCTTATGCATACAGACCTGTCATACCATTCTCTCATCCTCATCAACGACCAAAGCACCGACCCCAGGATTACTGGATATCTCTGTCAGCTCGGCGAAAAAAGAAATGGGGAACATATAGCGCTCCTGGCCAACAACGACAACCTAGGGTTTGTAAAAACAATCAACAGGGGGATGCAGCAGACGACCGACGACGTTATTATTCTAAATTCCGATACGGTCGTGACAAAGGGATGGGTCGAAAAACTCCAGAGGGCAGCCTACTCGAAACCGAGGGTGGCTACTGCAACACCCCTTTCCAACTATGTCACGATCAACGGCATACCCGAACCCTTCAAATTCAATCCTGTCCCTCTTGGCATGGACGTCGACTCTTTCGGTGCCTTTCTTGAGCGGATTTCGCTACGGTACTACCCTGAGGTCCCCGCCGGAGTCGGCTTCTGCATGTATATCAAGCGCGCGGTATTGGATGACCTTGGCTATTTTGACGACGCCAAATTTGAAAAGGGCTATGCCGAGGAGACTGACTTCTGTATGCGGGCGCTGAAGAAGGGATACCTGCACGTCATCGATGACGCAACCTATATCTATCACGTCGGCGGGGTATCATTCGAGTCGGTGAAGGACCCGGAAGTCCTGAAGACAAAAAATCTCATGATAGAGAGAAACCTTGAGACACTCAGAAAGCTGCACCCTGAATATCTCGGCCTTGTCGAAAAAGCCCTGCGCGAGAGCCTGGCGCCGGTGCACCAATATATTCGCCTGCGTATTGAGACGGAGAAAAAGCGTGCATAAGATACTCTATGTGATCGACCAGAAACCGGACGGGTATCCGGGCGGGATAGAATACCACATGCTTGACCTCATTCAGGGCTTTGCGGCCAGGAGTCTCCCGGTGTATGTCATGTTCCCTGAGCGCGACGGCCTCTGCGTGAGGCTGTACAAGGACTACCGGACGGAAGAGTTCCGTTATGGCGGACAACAACTGAGTGACCACCGCCTCAGGGACCCCGAGATTGAGGAGATCTTCGGCAAGATCCTCGATGATTTGGACGTGGATATCGTCCATTTCCAGAGCATCCGGACGCTCCCGCTGTCTCTCATAGAACTGGCGAAGCAGCGTGATAAAAAAATACTGATGACGCTGCACGAATATTACTTCTGGTGCATCAACTGCATCATGCTCGCGCCTGATTTCTGCTGGTTCGAAAAGGATGAAGAAAAATGCCACGCCTGCCTCTCGCTGAGCGAGTACAAAGTGGAAAAGGGGTACGTCCGTGAGAGACGGGAATATCTCAACTATCTCTTCTCGATCCTCGACATGGTGATCGTCCCGGCAGATTATGTGAAGGTCATCTGCATGGGCCTCTACAGCGGGCTCTCGGACGATCGCTGCACCGTCGTTGAAAACGGCATCGACAAGACCCTCATCAAGGGGGACAGAAGGGGCAGGAAGAGTTCATCCGACGGAACGCTGAAGCTGGCCTTCCTGGGAAACTTCCTCCACTACAAGGGAAACAAGGCCTTCCTGGAACTCGTAAAACACTATAAAAATTCTGACGAGGTCTTTTTCAGTATTGTCGGAAATATCTTCGACCCGTCCCTCGTCCCGTCCTATCGCAACCTGAATGCACAAGGAGGCTATACGAGGAATAACGTCGTCGATTCCATACAAAAGGCCGATCCTGATATTATCCTTCTGCTTTCGAACTGGCCCGAGACGTTCTCCTACACGCTCTCGGAGGCGATCGCAAGTGCAACGCCTGTCATCACCACCGATGGCGGAGCTCTCCGCGACAGGGTCTCCCGTCATGGCGTCGGGTTTCTCGTGCCGGTGGAGTCCCCAATACCGCGGACAATCGAGATCATCGAAGACCTTAGGGAGAACCCTGATGTGATAGAATATCTGAATGGAAAAGTCTGGGAAGCCAGGAAGAAGCTTATGACTGTTGATGACATGGTTAACGAAAACTTAAGGATATATGAATTATTGGCATGAGAAATTTCAGTGGGCAAAGTTATGCCGACACAACGATATGATTTCATTATTAAGCGTTCTTAGCGCCTTATGAAAAAGCCAGTGTCAAAACGAATAAGGTCCGCACTCAGGAAGCTACCGTTTTCCAGGCCGAGTGCGTTCACGGGAGATGTGTCAGAAGCAGTTGTTCCCAAGGGCCATTTTTGCTTTCCACCAGGACATTTCTATTCTCCGATTCCAAACATAGAGGAGATAAAACATAGGGAAGAAGAAATTTTTCAGCTTAAAAATATACCAAAGGAAATTCCGGGCGTTGACCTGAACGCCGAAGGTCAGCTTGCATTGCTGGATAACTTCAGGAACTATTACAAAGATCTGCCCTTTGGATCGCCTGACAAAGAGAAGCTGCGGTTTCATTTCGAAAACCACAGCTACTCGCATTCTGATGCGATTATCCTGTACTGCATGATCAGACATCTTAAGCCGAAGAAAATAATAGAAGTCGGGTCAGGGCACTCATCATGTGTTACGCTGGATACCAATGAACTTTTTTTTCAGAACAGCATAATCTGCACATTTATTGAACCGTATCCGGAATTGCTCTTGTCCTTAATTAGCAAAAGAGATAAGAAGTCTATTAATATTATCCAAAAAAATCTCCAGGATGTGGATCTCGCGGTATTTTCGGAACTCGATGAAGGTGACATTCTCTTTATAGATTCCACTCATGTATCTAAAATTAACAGCGATGTGAACTATATATTTTTCAAGCTGCTTCCTGCCCTTAAGCGCGGGGTGTATATCCACTTTCATGATATTTTTTATCCATTTGAATATCCCAAAGAATGGATATATGAAGGGCTCGCATGGAATGAGGCATATCTTCTGAGGGCATTTCTGCAATATAGCAGTTCATTTAAAATACAATTCTTCAACACATACCTGGAATGTTTTTATCGGGACAAATTTTTCAACGAAATGCCGTTGCCATTGAAATATGCGGGAGCAAGCATTTGGATCAAGAAAATTGGTCTTCATGAAAGTTTTCTGCAACCAGAGACATTGGGACAATCTTAACTATCCGTGTGAAATGCCCGTTTGCCGTCCATGGGCAGGTAGTTCTCTCGCCTGTGTAATAGAGCATTAAGAGGCGCCCTCTGAGTGCAAGAGATGCTAATCCTGTGTACATATGCTACTCAATCA
>JBARHQ010000258.1:0-8617 GCA_049799315.1 Thermodesulfovibrionales bacterium
AGCATGTATACGTCCTCAACCTCCTTAGGGGTTGCATCATGGGGAAAGTTCACTGTCTTGGAGACCGCGTTATCAATATACTTCTGGAACGCCGCCTGCATCGTAACATGTTCAAGAGGGGAAATATCATGCGCAGTCACAAAGACCGACTTGACGTCATCCGGGATCTCATCAAACCCCTGAAGCGACCCTGCATCGGCGATCCGCTCCATAAGCTCTCTTGACCAGAATCCGCGCTCTTTGGCTATTTTTTCGAAATAAGGGTTTATCTCCAGCAGCTTGGTCCCCTCCATAACATTACGGACAAAGGAAACCGCAAAAAGTGGCTCGACCCCTGAGGAACAACTGGCGATAATCGAAAGAGTCCCGGTCGGAGCGATCGTCGTTACGGTCGCGTTTCTCAGCCTGATCTTCCCGTCATAAATGCTGCCTTCATAATTCGGGAAAACCCCTCTGTCGGCTGCAATGGCAGCAGATGCCTTTCTGGCCTCACGCTGGATAAACCCCATCACATCCTCCGCGAGAGTAATGGCACTGTCCGAATTATACGGTACGCCCATCTCTATCAGCATGTCTGCCCAGCCCATGACCCCCAGGCCGATCTTGCGGTTGGACTTCGTAGTCTCTTCTATCTTTTTTATGGGATACTTGTTGACGTCGATGACGTTGTCGAGGAAATGGACCGCCTTCCAGACCGTCTTCTGCAGCTTCGGATAATCCACTGCCTTGTCAACGACCATCCTCGCCAGGTTGATCGAACCGAGGTTGCAGGACTCATATGGCAACAGCGGCTGCTCGCCGCATGGGTTGGTCGATTCTATCTGGCCGACCTTAGGGGTCGGGTTCGAGGCGTTGATGCGATCGATGAAGACAATACCGGGCTCGCCGTTTTTCCAGGCATGATTGACTATCTGGTCAAAAACCTCACGGGCCCTGAGTTGTTTGACAACCTTTTTTGTTCTCGGATTAACAAGATCATATTCAGTGTCTTCGGCTACCGCCTTCATAAAACTGTCGGTAATGGCGACCGATATATTGAAATTATTAAAGCGTTCATTGTCATCCTTGGCTGTCATGAATTCAATGATATTGGGATGATCGACACGGAGTATCCCCATATTGGCGCCGCGCCTGGTCCCACCCTGTTTGACCGCCTCTGTTGCCGTATCAAAGACCGTCATGAACGAAATAGGACCGGATGAAACACCCTTGGTCGAGCCGACGATATCGCCATTAGGCCTCAGTTTCGAGAAACTGAACCCGGTCCCGCCGCCTGACTTATGAATTATCGCCGTATGCTTAACAGCGTCAAAGATCGAGTCCATTGAGTCCTCGATCGGTATCACGAAGCAGGCGGACAACTGGCCGAGTTTCCGGCCGGCATTCATAAGCGTCGGGCTGTTTGGGAGAAAATCAAGGGAGGTCATCATTTCATAGAATTCCTCTTCAAGCAGCATCACCTCAGGCTCTGACTTGCCATGCAGGAGATCGGCTGCGGCAATGGCCGTCGCAACCCGCCTGAAAAGCTCCTCAACGGTCTCCACAACCTTGCCGTCTTCGTTCTTTTTGAGGTATCTTTTTTCGAGAACTTTTATTGAATTTGGTGTCAGATTCACTACTGCTGAAGCGTGTTCCATGGCCCCCCCTGAATTCTTTCTTTTTAGATTATTAATAGAAGTTGATAACTACAAATTGTATTGCCTCAATATTTAACCACAACATATTGTGCTTGTCAAGGCAAAAAAGAGATATTTTGAACTCTTTGATTTTTAATGATTATTGCAGTGAATAAGATGTGAATTATTGACGGGTTCGTAAAAAGTCCGCATACTGCGTTGCGCTTCAAAAATCGTCACTGCGACGTACCGGTAAGTACGCCTCATTCCTCATTTCTTGCGCGCCTTGCCTCCAGAGCTTTTTACAAACCCGTCTTCCTTGTTTTATTTTTCGACTTCTACAGTCAGACAGAAATGCCGAAAGGACTCTGTCTGCAACTCCTTACAGCCATACCGAGGAGCCTGCCAACCTTCTTTTGGATTTAACGCTTGAGTACGCCTGCGGTTACGTGATTCAAAATCAGATCATGTTGCATTGCAGAGTCTTTGAGGTGTTTCTGTCTGCCACAATGCAGCCTGGCAGGTAAATAGCAGTCAGTCGAAAAGACTGGTCAGAACATCCGCCCTCTCGTCGATATGCCTGGCTATATGTTCCTGCTCCTCCTGCAGCCTGTGGAATTCGTCGGCTATATTCATCGAGGCAAGAATCGCAGCCTTGAGAGGTGATATCCCCGGCGCCATGCTGTAAACATCCTTCAGCTTGCCGTTGACATACGAGGCAAGTTTTTTTATATGCTCCTCGGACGCATCTCCCTTGATCGTATACTTTTGTCCGAGGATGGTAACATCAACGCTTCCCATGCTCTGTTCAGGCCTCTATCGTCTCAAGCTCGTCCAGAAGTTCCTGGATCTGCGACCCGATCGAACTCTTCTCTGATTTCAATACCTCTATTTCACGGTTCTTGTCTTCAAGCACGGATTCATAATCCCGAATCTTCTTCTCAAGAAGGGTCTTCTCCTCTTTCAATGCCTTGACCCTCTCGACAGCGGCGTTGATCTTTTCTTCAAGGTTCTTCAGTCTATCCAACGACAGGCCCTCCTTCGTCATGGTTCTTTGCTCACGTCCGGAACCGGGGACAGATCTCGACTCGAAGGTCAGATCATCAAAAAGCGTTTCCCTGATTTCCATTACATAAAATAACAGATGCAGGCGCCTGATGTCTACAGGCCGATGAACGGCATAACAACGGCATGCGCGCTCATTCTCGCCCCGATACTGCCGGAGAAACCGGACCTGCGAGGCACCGTCCCGGCGTAGTCTGTCGGGATGAATCCGCTTACCTGTCATTGCCACGCCGGTCACTTAAGCCAAATGGCTTATAATGGTGAAACCGGGGAACACTCTGTCATCAATTATCCCGATCGTTAGAACCACCGGTAAGCATCCGTTCAACAGAGGGAATCAGCCGGATCCTGACAACGATCTTATCTTCCTGAATGCGATAGTCAGTCAGCAGAATATCGTCAACGCCATAGGTCAGAGGAAAATAAAGAGGCCTCAGTTCATATCCCAGGACAACTCCCTTATCGTCGCTGACACTGCTCAACCGCTCGCCATGGAAAGACGTGTGGCAGTTGATGAACTTTTGGGCCTTTTCAAGGGCCATTTCTGCTGACAGATCCTTCTCGATACGGTAATTAAAGTCCGGGGAAAATGGTTCGAACCTATACCGGTCACCTTCCCGGTCGAAGATGGCAACCGTCTCGGGGTCGTCAAGATATCTGCAGCCAAAGAGAATAAGGCTATAGCTGCCGGACATTCCCGATGATGCAGCAGGTTCAGTCCGAAGGCCCTGACGGGGGGCACAGGCTCCGATAAGCATAAAAACAGCGAGGGGAAGTAACAGCAGCAATGTCGTTTTCATGTTCAACCTCCTGTTTCATTGTACCACGCCTTGCCTCCGTCCAGAAGGTCTCTGAAATCATCAAGCACCATGTACTGCCGCGACCTTCCCTTCTCTGCCCTGGAACTCGCATATGCCTTGTAGAAAATATATCTGATTCCAAATGCCCGTGCCGTCCTGAGCACGGCCTTGGTATCATCAATAAAGAGGCTCTGCTCCTTATCAAAACCGAGAAGTCTCGCCGCCTTCTCCCAAAATTCAAGCCGTTCTTTCGGGTATCCGATCTCGAAAGAGGTTATCGCTGCATCGAAATATTTCCCGATCTCGGCCTTCCTGAGCTTGATATCAAGCACCTTGTAATGTGCGTTGGTGAGAAGGAAGATCTTCTTTTTATGCCGCCGCATGGTCTTCAGAAAATCTTCGACATGCGGATGGACCTCTATCAGATGGCGCATCTGCTCTTTGAGGGCAGGGATGTCGATATCGACCTCTTTTGACCAGAAGTCAATGTCGGTCCAGTTCAGCGTCCCTTCATGTATCTTGTACTTTGCGAGCAGTTCTTCTTTGGCCCTGCCGAAGGTCATGCCTTGCTTTTCGGCATATTTTTCGGGCAGCAGATGCTCCCAGAAGTAGTCGTCAAAATACTTGTCGAGCAGCGTCCCGTCCATATCCAGCAGGACGTATTTTACTTTATCAAATGGTATTTGAGTTATCATCAATTTATGTATGTTGGCAGGGTATTGTATTTTCGCTCATTCTCGGCCCGATAAACCTCAGGGCCTCCGAGGGCTATTCCCGGGGCTAGCGCCAGAATTGCCGGGAATGGAATCCGCTCAAATACAATACACTGTCAACACTATTACTCTTTTTTTTCTTTTCATGCACATTGCATGAGCCACCTGGTCAAACCCGAGGATGACAATCCCCTGCTTTATCCGTAGACTCGATAGAACCCAGCAAATATCTGTTTGTGTGGGCGGCGGAGGCTGTGAAGAAATTTTGTGTGACACCGCACGTGCGACATTATGCGAACTGGAGGATAACCTTAATGCTCAGACACGGACAAACGAGACATGAATTATCTGTCAATTACAAAATTTCTGAAGCAGTCTTCGCCGCCCATTTCCCTCTGCCTCTTTACAGTTTCCCTTTTGTCGAAGGGATGCCCTTTACTCTCGGGTCAATCGCCACTGCCTGTCTGAGGGCCCTGCCGAGCGCCTTGAAAATCGCCTCGATGATATGATGGGTATTTCTGCCGTAGGCCACGCTGATATGCAGGGTGATCCCCGCATTGGCTGCAAATGCCTGCATAAAGTCCTCGATCAGATCAGGGTCAAACTCCCTGAGCTTGCTCTTCTTCGGAAACTCCACCCTGTAGACAAGATACGACCTCCCGCTGATATCAATAGAGGCCGATGCCAGTGTTTCATCCATAGGGACAGATGCCTGGCCATATCGGGCAATACCCTTCATATCGCCAAGCGCCTGTTTCAATGCCTTGCCCAGGGCTATCCCGGCGTCCTCGACTGTGTGGTGGTCATCGATATCCGTGTCCCCTTTTGCCCTGACGGTCAGGTCAAAGAGCCCGTGCTTGGCCATAAGAGAGAGCATATGGTCAAGAAACGGAATCGTCGTGCTGATCGCATAGGTACCCGTACCATCGAGGCCGATTGCAACCTTGATATCCGTCTCTTTTGTCTTTCTCGCAATGTTCCCTTTTCTCATGAGTGCTCCTTTCTCCCTGATCTCTGAATTTTTTCGAGCCCCCTGAGAAAGGCTGTATTTTCACTGGGTGTCCCCACCGTAACCCTGAGACTCCCCTTGACAGCATCCTGGATGTTTCTCACCAGAATGCCCTGCTTCAGAAGTGCCTTGTAGACCCTGTCGGGCCCGGATACCCTGAACAGAATAAAATTTGCTTCTGACGGAAACGGCGTTACCCCCGGTATTGCTTCCATTGCACTGAGGAGCCGATCGCGTTCAGTAACGATCTGCCTTATCGATGTCTTCAGCTTTGTCTTGTCCTGCATGGCCGCCAAAGCAACGGCCTGAGAAAGGGCATTGACATTAAAAGGAAGGCGCACCTTATTGACTTCCTCAACAATCTCCGGGGAAGCTATCATAAAGCCGAGTCTCAGACCCGCAAGCCCTATCTTGCTGAGGGTCCTCATGATAACCAGGTTTTTGTAGTCCTTGAGCAGCGGCAGGAACCCCCGTGCACTGGCAAAGGGCTGGTAGGCCTCGTCGACCACCACAATACCTTTTGCTGCTTCGAGCAGCGGCAATATCCTTTCTGAAGAAAAGCAGTTCCCCGTGGGATTGTTCGGGCTGCTCAGAAAGATGAGCTTCGGCTTTTTCCGTCTCACCGCAGACAGCATTGCTGCCGCGTCAAGGTCATAGGCCTCGTCCAAAGATACCTCGATCTTCTCTTCTCCAAATGCCTGCGCAATAATGCCGTACATCGAAAAGGTCGGCACCGGATAGAGGACAGGCCCGCCAAAGGTTGCAGTCAGATAATAGATAAGCTCATCCGAACCATTGCCCTGCAGGATATTTTCCGGTTTGACCCTGAAATCCCTGGCAAGCAGTTTTTTCAGGGCCTTTGCCTCGGGGTCAGGGTATCGGTTCGTTTTGAGCGATACAGCCGCCTTCAGTGCGCCATCGAACCCGTACGGGCTTTCATTGGCATCGAGTTTTATCCTGCACGGTATTTCCATGGCACGGTAAGCCCGCAATGCCGCAACATCCTTTTTAACCAGCTTCTTAATATTCATAGTTCCCCGCATTATATCATAAAGCCCTTTGCCGGGCAGGATACGGTCCTATTGACCGGCATACTCTGGTGGCATGCCCTCACCTGCTGTCTGTGGATCCAGGATAAAGCTCATCCAGATGATATTAAAGACATCGCCATAGTCCTTCAGATAGTCCTTCATCGTACCATCCTGCTTCACGTTCCTGAAGTATCTTCTGAACTGTTTCTCTATCTTCATGATGACCTGCTTCTTCTGGTCTGCACTATACGGATAAACACAGCCGCTCATCACATAATTGTCATCCAGCTGCAAGATCCGGGTTGCAAATAAATCACCCTTTTTCAGCCCCTTTGTCAGGTTTTTGTCCCTCAGGGGGACCTCATCTTCCAGAAGCAGGTCTTTCAGGAGCACCCGCTTGTCGCGCGCTACCGACGCAACCTCATAAAGGCTCAGAATAGACCCCTTCATCTTTTCGATGACCGAGAGTTCTTCAGGGCTCAGACCCGAAGCGTGCCGGCCATAGATTGTCAGAAATGACTCGCCCTTCTCGTTTGCCTTGTAATCGAAGATCAGCCAGTCCTCAAAATTAATAAAACCGAGTTCAAGCGCAACGCCACCCATCACCTCATCCGGCTGCTGTTCATCCCAGAAATAAGTATAAGCGCTGTCTATCGCCTGGGGATGGGTTTCGCGCACATAGTCTATAGCCGCCTGAAAAATCTTTGACTTAATCTGTTCTTCTTTGCCCACGGGTATCTCTCCTTGCCTGATAGGTCATTTCCTGAGTTTTGGTAACGTCCCTGGGAATACCATCCCTGTTTTTTAAAACCTTTTCGACCTTCTCCCAGTCCACACTGTCCGAAAGACCGCTGGTCTCTATCTCTGTCTTTGCCGCGGCCCTCAGGTCCTTTATCTTTTTATAGAAATCGCCATGGGCCTCCAGAAAAACACGCCCCTCATGCGAAAGCGCGACCTTGACCGGAAGATAGACCAGCTCCCCTGTCGTATTGACCTCGACCCTGTCAAAAAATTTCTCCATATGTTCAGGCATCACTCTGACACACCCGTGACTCCTGAAATGATAAACAGACTGAGGCTTAATCGTTTCGTGAATCAGGATACCGGTGATGGAGGTCTTGATTGCATATCTCCCGAGCGGGTTGTCAGGGCCCGGGGGCACGATCGTCTCGACCGGCTTGCCTGCTGCCTCCATTTCTGCCTGGATCGACTTGGGAACATACCATGCAGGGTTCTTCTCTTTTCCCAGGACCGTAAACTTCCCCAGCGGGGTTGTCCAGTCGGCGTCCTTACGGGGGACCATGCCCAGGGCCACGGGGAACATCGTGTCGACCTGGCCAGCCTTAAAAAAATAGAGGGTCCTGTCAGGGATATTGATAATAATACCTTCCTCGACCAGCAGGGGAACGATCCTCCGGGTATTGACCCTGAGTGTCGTTCCCTTCTTCAACGGCTTCTCGGGATCAATCCTGTTTTCGCGTAAAATCTGCTTCCAGCTCACGCCAAGTCTCGCCCCGATGAGCTCGATTGTATCGCCCTTTCTGACCGTATAAACGCTGTCCCCTCCAACAAGCATGCTGGCCTGCGACAGGCGGGGTGAAAGAGAAAAAAAGACTGCTGCCACTAATAAAAACATCTTCATGCTGGTGTTTATTATATCCTGTTCCCTGTTTTCAAAACAAATCGAGTACCTGCAATTTCGCAATCCATTATCAATCAACCACTATATCCAGAGCACTGCGTGGGAATGGCATGTAAGCGGATTCAGCGGCGTGTTGCGCCGGTGCCTCGGAGACCCGGCAGTGTCGGGTCGAGAATGAGCGCATATGCCGTTGTCGCGCTGTTCAGAATAAATTTGATTGTGGATTTCGGCTGCAATTTCAGGCATCTATGCGCCCGGGGTCGTCATGGTCAAGTTCATGCAGGTATTCCCTCATCGAGGCATCGCCGACAATCTCATCGAGCATGCTCTTTTTTGCAGATTCCAGCCTCTCTGCCGGGATCTTCAGCCTCTGGGCCATCTCCTCCAGGGCGATGCCTTTTGCAAAATGCTCCTCGGCGATCAGGACCTTCAGGGTGTCTTCAATAATACCTGCCTTCACCGCTTCATCCTTCTCTTCGATCAACGCGGTCGCCTCATCGAATCCGAGTCCTCGTGCCAGTGCTTCCCTGATGCGATTGATCTCAAGCATGTACTGCCTGTCGGCTTCGGCCATAAACGCGTCATCCGGAAGCCCTTCGTGCCATGACTCTGCCATACAACCTCCTTATCACAAGCAACTTCTGACGGCTTCATAAAAAGTCCGTATACTGCGTTGCGCTTCAAAACTCGTCACTGCGACGTACCAGTAAGTACGCCTCATTCTTCATTTCCTGCGCGCCT
>JBARHQ010000259.1:0-2370 GCA_049799315.1 Thermodesulfovibrionales bacterium
TCTCAGAGGTCTTCAGAAAACCAGGAGCAGGGTATTCCATAAGCGTTATATTTCCGGCCTTGTCCTGTGCAGATACAACATTGCCATATTGATCGTAGGCAAACGATATTGTTTCCAGCAAGGAGTCCGTTATGGCGGTGAGCAGTCCTGCGGAATAACTAAAAGTCGTAGTGCCTGCTGACGGACGCTGTATTTTCTTCAGGTTATGACTGTTATCGTACTCATAATGCCAGGTATTGCCGAGAGGATCTGTTTTGCTGAGCGGATTGTCAGAGGCATCATACGTATATGTCGTCGGCAGATAACCTGAACGTTGCCGGGAGGTCATGTTACCCCTTGAGTCATAACCAAAGTGTTTTTCATTGCCCACGGAATCTGTAAAGGAGGTCAGAAGCCCCTCCGTGTATTGACGGGCAGTGGTCTTTCCTGCGGGATCAGCTGTACTGAGGGAAACTCCTTCGTCGTTGGCAGCAAAATAAGAGATATTGCCGAGTGTATCGACTGCAGTATTGCCATCCGCAGTAATTCCCTTCTGGTACACCTGCGTCCTGCCCATCGCATCGGTGACTGTCAGGAGTCTTTTGGGCGCTACGGATGCATCATAGGAAAATGACGTCGCCTTGTTTCCAACCCTCATGCTCAGCATATATCCTTCAGCATCATAGGTGTAAAAAGTCTGGTTTCCCATAAGGTCAGTACTTTTTATCAGGTCCCCGGAGGCGTCATATTCATAATAAGCACTATGGTTGTTTGGCACCGTCATCGATATGCACCGGTTATTGCCATCATATGCAAATGATGTGATCCGGCCCGTTGCATCAGTAATCTGCTGTATCGTCCCGGTAGAATTATAGTCAATGGTAGCAGCATGTCCGTTCTGATCAGTAATTGATGTCAGCAGCCAGTTGGGCAGGCCGGATATCCAGTCATAACGGTAGGAGGTGTGGTCCTCCTTTGTGCGGTGGACCCAGTAATCATAGGCCAGGGCCGGCGGACTGGCAGCAACATGATAATAGGCAAGTAAATCCCGGCTCGAAGCAGGATAAGAAGGTATTGCAGTGAGCGGCTGGACGTAGCCCGACGGACAGAAATTCGTCGTCTTTTCAAACCGTATATAATTCCCCGCCCCCTTCTTGACAACAGCAGGGTTGTCGCTGCAGACAAAGGTCTTCACGAGTTCCTCATAGGAAAAAGACCATCCCCTGCCGAACATTCCAGGACGGTAGTCGTTTGAATTATATGTCCTGGTCATCGCCATATGGGGGCCGAGCCCGGAATATGAAAAATCTGTATCAGCAACAACAAGACTTAAGGCGGCTGTGTTTACCCAGTACCTGGGCATACCCATCGGCATTCAGGTGCCGGGGCCCGCTCCTTTTTTGTTCCTGAATTTCCTTATCTTAGGGTCTCCAGGCTGGGCCTGTTTGTCGCAGTATTGGGTCTCCGGGTTGATGTCGTCTCCACCGAACAGATTTGCGCGGGCCGGATCATAATTTGCTATCTGATAATCCAACTGGATATTCGTACCGCCCCCTCCCACGGCGCTATGAAAAATAAGTGCAAATTTGAACGCATTTTTCGGTACAAAAAAAGATGTATGTAACGACAGGTTGCAGGGCACACTGCCACACTGTCCTGTTTCAATTACATGAAATATGCTGTACAGATCATAATAGCCGAAGGTGAGGTCAGGGAAAAATCCGGAGTTCACCGGCAGCGATGCGCTGAACGTGATCTCTTCGCCGTAGGGAGGGTCTATCAACCCGTAATTGCAGCTGTAATAACCGTTTGTCGGAACACTGGTGCAGGGAGTGACCGGAATCATAAGACCCTGTTCAGGGAATCCCTGTAAATCCCAGGTGATTGTCAAGCCTCCGGTCGTTGTGGCGTGAGAGGCGAAGGCAATGGACCAGGGTATAAAAGACAATATCCCTGTCAGCACGAGACATAACGTAGTAATTCTGAGTCCTGAGTCCCTCATCTTACATAAATTATACCACTCTTTAAATTACAGGGGACGTGTTTGGTCAATCTGAATTTCGACATTCTTCACCAGCCCTTCGACGAGGAACATGATGGATTCAACATCAAGAAACCGGTCCGCTGTTGAATCGAACAGGACTTTTATCCGCGCGGGAAATTCCTCTTCGTCAGGCCAGTGGAGGATTGCCACCGGGACTTTGGGTAACAGATAGATGACCCAGGCGTCTTTGGTCGGGAACCCCTCGCCCCTGCCTGCACCCAGCCGCGTCAGGGCCGCTTCGGTCTTCCCATAATCCCTCCGGAAAAGTTCGAGGAGAGGGTCTTCACATTCCCTCAGGAACGAGGAGGCCTTCACCATCCCGGCCCTCAGTTCGCTGTAGGACACCC
>JBARHQ010000260.1:0-2773 GCA_049799315.1 Thermodesulfovibrionales bacterium
GCTCCATGTCGGCCTTCTTACCATTAAATTCAGCGAAGGCTCAAAAACAAATAATCATGACGATATCGATGGTTATGTAGGACTCTTTACCTATAAGCTCGATGCAAAGAACACAATCGGCGCTAACTACACCTACCTCAATAGTAATTTAGGCGTTCCGGCGGGGGCAACTTCGGTACCAGGACTTCCTGCTGGCGCTTATGGATTGGGCTCTGGACTGAAAATGTCGAACGTTGGTGTCCACGCTAATGGTAATGTCTCCGGTCTCGGCTATAAGGCAGAGGCAGATTTCCAGTTTGGCGACGTTACCACAGATGTCAAGGCAAAAGGCTATGCCGCTATGGTCGGTTTGAGCTATACGGTTGATCCTGCTACCATCAGGGCCAGCGCTGCTCTCGGGTCTGGCCACCACGGTGGTGATGCGAAGGAATTCATTACCTTCCTTGACGATGGCGTTTTGTCCGGCAAAAACGGTGATCCTCACTATACGTTGGTTTATGAGTACCAGGTTAATTCAACATCAGGCAGAAGGTTCAGCGGTCTTGCTAACACGACCTACTTCAACATCGGCGCAGATTTTACCCCTGTAAAGGACCTCAAGACATCTCTTGATGCTTTCTTCATCAGGGCAACCGAGCAAAATTCGAACTATACTGATACCGGTTCAAAGAATGCAGGATGGGAAGTTGACGGCAAGGTTGTTTACAACGTAGCCAAGAACCTTGTTTATCAGGTTGATGCAGGCTATTTCAAGGCAGGCAAATTCTATGAAGACAAGAAGGGCGTAACAGTATTAAGACATCAGTTAACACTTATTTTCTAATTAAGCCCTACAGGGTTTTGAAAAGCGGCTGCCTTTCGGCAGCCGCTATTTTTTCTTTAAAATCAGTAAAGCGGCAAGTTATATTAATCAATGCATAAATACAAAGAGATCATAAGAAGATTTAAGAATAAAAATGTACTTGTTATAGGCGATCTTATCCTCGACCACTACATCTGGGGCAGGGTGAACCGGATATCCCCTGAGGCTCCGGTACCTGTTGTTGAGGTTTCGAGGGAGAGTTCTCTATTGGGAGGGGCCGCTAATGTTGCCCGGAATATCGTATCCCTGGGCGGAGAGGCGTCGGTTGTCGGCATCATTGGACATGACCGTGCAGGAGAAATGCTCGTATCGATGCTTGAGGCAGAGGGCATTCCCGTTGGTGGGATCTTTGAGGCGACCCGGCCCACGACAATAAAAACCCGTGTCATAGCCCATAATCAGCAGGTCGTCAGGTTCGACCGGGAGGACAGTGCTTATCTCAGTGGCAAGGTCCTGAAGGACATTGCCGATTATATAGCTTCGGTTCTTAGCGGTTTTGATGCAGTGATTATTTCTGACTATAAAAAAGGGATGATCTCCAAACGATTGGTTGAACTCATTGTGCGGCATGCTGCGAAACGACATCTTTTCATTGCCGTGGACCCCAAGGTAGGCCATTTCGATTTCTACCGGGGGGTTTCTCTGATAACGCCGAACATCGCTGAGGCATCCCGCGGTTCGGGCATCGAGATCAGGGATGATAATTCCCTTCAGAAGGCTGGAAGGAAGCTTCTGCGGGACCTGCGTCTGAGTGCGGTGCTCATCACCCGTGGAGAGGACGGGATGAGCCTCTTTATGAAGGACAGCGCTGTCCATATACCGACAGTGGCGCAGAAGGTCTATGATGTGACCGGAGCTGGTGATACAGTCATTTCAGCCTTTACCCTAGCGCACGCTGCAGGGGCATCGATGGAGGAAGCGGCGGTGCTCTCAAACCATGCGGCCGGGATTGTGGTCGGCGAGATTGGGACCGCAGTTGCAACCCCGACACAGATTTCAAGGTCCTTCAGATGAGTGGTCCAATAAAGGATTTAATAAACGGCAATGCAAGTCATACAAGGGCCGTGGCCCTGTATTCAGGAGGCCTCGACAGCACTCTGGCGGTCCTTGCTGTGATGAGGCAGGGGATTGAGGTCAAGGCGATAACGTTCCTGAACCACTTCGGGTGCGACATCTCGGACAGGTCATCCTGTTCCAAGGACCCCTTTGCTGCGTCGGCAAAGTTTGGCTTTGAGGTGAAGCTTTGCCACCTGTCAGAAAAATTTATAGAGATAGTCAAGAATCCGAAGTTCGGGCACGGCAGGAACATGAACCCCTGCATGGACTGCCGGATACTGATGCTGCAGGAGGCAAAAGAGTTTATGCAGATGACCGGCGCTGCCTTTATTATTACCGGAGAGGTGCTCGGGCAGCGGCCGATGAGCCAGCGCAGGGATGCACTCGATATTATTGACCGCGAGACGGGGTTGCGGGGCAGGGTCCTGAGGCCTCTCAGTGCGAAAATATTAAAGCCGACCCTGGCCGAGGAGGAGGGACTCGTCGATAGGGAGCAGCTTTACGGTTTTGGCGGCCGCTCGCGAAAGCCACAGATGGCTCTTGCGCGCGAGTTCGGACTGACCGAGTATCCTTCGCCCGCCGGAGGTTGTCTGCTTACAGAGCCGAATTACTCCTACAGACTGCGCGAACTTCTGCAACATAACCCTTCGCCTGTATTGAATGACTATCACCTGCTAAGGCTTGGGCGGCATTTCAGACTTGGGCCGTCCTGCAAGGCGGTTGTAGGGAGAAACCAGTCAGAGAATGCAGCGATCCTGAACCTTTCCGGAGATACGGGGCTATCCCTGCACGTGCCTGACTATGGAAGCCCGATTACCCTGATTATCGGACCGGCTGTCACTGAACAAGATATTG
>JBARHQ010000261.1:0-3768 GCA_049799315.1 Thermodesulfovibrionales bacterium
CAGGGAGGCGCTTGCACTCGACAAGGTCCTTTTCATCCCTGCCGGCAATCCTCCGCTGAAGTCGAGCAATATCGCAGACGCAGAAAAGAGATATGAGATGGCAAAAATCGCGACGGCAGGGAACAGGTTCTTTGAGGTCCTTGATATAGAATGCAGCAGAACCCGGAAGTCATATACCGTGGAGACACTAGAAGATCTTCTGGTGCGTTACCGGGATGCAGCGCTCTATTTTATTCTCGGGATCGATGCCTTTCTCGACATCCCGAACTGGTGGAGACCCGGGCGGCTTACTTCCATGGTGGACTTCATCATCCTTTCAAGGCCTGGTCATAACTTTAAAGACCTCAAGGCATCCCCATACCTTGAGGCTGACAGGAACATTCTGGGCCCTATGGATAGCGGCAAGAGCAATCATGCAACGATCGATCTGAAATCAGGAAAAAAGGCAGTCCTGATGCACATCGTACCATTTGCGATCTCCTCGACAGACATCCGAAAACGCTTACAGGCAGGCCGAAGCACAAAATACCTGTTGCCAGAGCAGGTTGAATCATTTATAATTTCAAACAGCCTGTATGGACTGGATAACTGATCATGACGCATGAGGAAAGCAGACTGGCAACTCCTCTGGAAAGCAGGGGCCTGGCTGTTTTGGCTGCGGAGGCGGCCCTGGCAAAAAAGTCCGAAAATCCGGTCGTCCTTGAACTTGCCGGCCTGACGATCGTCGCAGACTATTTTGTGATCTGCTCCGGTGAGAGCACGACACAGGTCAGGGCAATCTCTGAACATATTGAAGAGGAGCTTCGCAGGGCCGGCATAAAACCAATAGGCATTGAAGGGCGCAGCTACAGCCATTGGGTGCTCCTTGATTACGGGGATGTTATTGTCCATGTCTTCGAGAAAGAGACACGCGTCTTCTATGACCTTGAAAAGCTCTGGATGGATGCAAAGACCATAGATGTTGATGAAGATAAATCTGATATGGGTTGGAAAGACAAAAGAGCAGTTCATTCGTGACGGCATCGAGAAGTATCTGAAGCTGCTGGGTCATTATGCGGATATTGCCATTGTTGAGGTCAAAGAAGAAAAAGGCAGCAACAGTTCAATGACAGCCGAACGGGAAGGTGAGAGGATTATGAAGCTCGGCATGCCCTATGCTTTACTGGACGAACAGGGCATGGACCTGACGTCGGTTGAATTCGCGGGATATATCGACCGGCATGCGCCACGGATTAATTTTGTCATGGGCGGGGCCTTCGGTGTCTCTGAGAGGGTCAGGGCAGGGGCTCGGGAAACGGTTTCTTTGTCGCGGATGACCTTTACACACGAGATGGCCCGTATTTTTCTGCTTGAGCAGCTCTACCGGGCTTTCTCGATAATAAACAGGAAGGGATATCACCACTGATGGGCAAACTCTCGATTTTCATCTTTGTTCTGTTCCTTGCAGGCCTCGCCGTCTTTGCGATCTACAATCAGGAAGTGACCACGATCAAGATCCCTTTCAGCGACGTCTATGAGATCCCGAAGTTTGCGCTCATCCTCCTGTCCATTGTTGTTGGCGCGCTGGTGATGCTGATCGTCTTTGCTATCCGTGACACCAAAAAATTCATCGACAACTGGCAATATCAGAAAAGGCAGAGACAGGAGATCAAGGTCCAGGAACTTTATGCAAAAGCATTGAATGCGATCCTCGCCCTGAATGAGGAAACGGCACGTGAAGCCCTTGAGGGTATTTTGGCTGAGGAACCTGACCACATTGATGCGCTCCTCAGGCTTGGTGAAATTTACGCCTCGCGGGGGGACTTCCAGAAGGCAACCAACTATTATCAAAAGGCCCGGACCGTTGCTCCCCGGAACCTCCAGACACTCTTTTCGATGGAGGGGGTCCTCGAAAAACAGGGCCGCTGGTCAGAGGCACTGAAATATACTGAGGACATTCTTGACATTGACGAAGACAACCTGACTGCCCTGTATCGCAAAAGAGGCATGCTCGAAAAGCAGGGCCGCTGGGATGACCTTGTTCTGCTTCAGAAGGCGATCATCAAGCTTGTTCAGGGCGAAAAAGAGAAAAAAGAAGAACAGGACCGCCTGGTCGGCTACAAGTATGAGTACGGCAGGGACAGCCTGGAAAATAACCAGCTCGAAAAAGCGAAGAAGGCATTCAAGACCGTCCTGCGGCTGAACAAGGACTTCATTCCTGCAACGCTCGGTCTGGCTGAGGTCATGCTCCGCGAAGGCGAGAGCGAGGAGGCAGTCAACCTCCTCGAGAAATCCTTTGAGAGCACCACATCCAAGATAATCCTGGCAAGGCTTGAGGACCTGCTGATAAGCCTTGGCGAACCGAGCCGGCTGATCAGCATATATAAAAACAGTATTTCCAAAAACCCGAATGATCTGGCTATTCGCTTCTTTCTCGGAAAGGTCTTCTACCGGCTCGAGATGATTGACGATGCCTTCGAGACCCTCTCTGAAATGGAAGCCCTCGGCATATCCTATCCCGAAATGCACCATCTGCTCGGGAATATTCTCCTGCGGAGAAACCAGTCAGAGAAGGCCGCAAGGGAATATCTCAGAGTGATCGACGTAAAAAAATCACTCCGTCTCCCTTACTGCTGCAGCCAGTGCGGGTTCAACTCTGATGAATGGTCCGGCAGGTGCCCTGACTGCCGGCAATGGGACACCTTTCTTCTGAACCTCGACGGCACCTGCTCGGTAATGTCTTCTGCAGCAGGCGCTTAATCCGGTCCTGTGAACGTTCTGACGCTCAGCAAACTCGTTTCCTTTCTGAATAGCGAACTCGCTCTTTCTGAATTTCCGCAGGATGAAAGCGCCAATGGTCTTCAGGTCGAAGGAGGCGGGAATATCAGAAAGATCGGTCTTGCGGTTGATGCCTGTGACTATGTTTTCAGAAAAGCAGCTGAACAGGAGATTGATTTTCTGCTCGTACACCACGGATTGATATGGGGTGGAGTCAAGTCGGTTGCCGGGCTTCTCAGAAAGCGGATCAAGGTCCTGATGGACCATGACATCTCTCTGTACGCATGCCACCTGCCGCTTGACTGGCACCCTGAATATGGTAATAATGCGCAACTCCTCCGTTTGCTTGGTCTCAGCAAGACAGGAGAGTTCGGAGAATACCACGGAAAAAGGATCGGGTATCGGGGACGGCTCAACAGGGAAATGCCTTTGACGGATTTTACTTTACGCATTGACAGAAAACTTGCGGTACAGTCGCTGGCAATCGATTTTAGCGGAACGGTGAAAAATGTCGGTATTGTCTCCGGGGGCGGCTGGTCGGCACTCCATGATGCAGAACAGCATGAGATCGATACCTTTCTGACTGGTGAGCCTTCCCATAGTGCCTATACGCTTGCCGAAGAATTGAAAATCAATCTCATATTCGCCGGACATTACGCGACCGAGACATTAGGGGTCAAAGCTACCGGAGAAATGCTTACCAGGAAATTCTCGATAGAGACGGTTTTTATTGATCACCCTACCGGGTTATAACAGGGAGAATGCGGTGACTGACTACGATCGTGCGCTCGAACTGTCGGAGAAGGCCCTGGAGATGGCCGGCAAGATCGGGGCCATGGCTGAAGTGGCAAAAAGTTATAACCAGCTTGGCATTATCCATCAGAAACGCGGCGACTATGACCAGGCGTTCCAATACCATCAGAAGGCCCTGGAGATAGCTGAAAAGATCGCGGACCAGGCGGGCATCTCCAGAAGCTTCCACCAGATCGGTATTGTCCACCAGAAACGCGG
>JBARHQ010000262.1:0-1767 GCA_049799315.1 Thermodesulfovibrionales bacterium
AGAAGCAGGCCATGGGCAAGAGGCCATGGGCAAGAGGATATTAAGCTGTCTACTATTCACTATTCACTATTCACTGTTTACTGTTTTCGTCTTATCGGGTTCGGCATTCTCTGGTTCTTCATAACGCTCTCAGTTGAGTCAAGCGTCATACCGATCCCGATGGTCATAAATGAGTATAGGATTTATCTCCCTTCAGTGGGCTTTTTTCTTGCCCTTATTGCGGGTCTTGGACTTCTCCTCAGGCAGAGTTCTCGATTCTCGATTCTCGATTCACGCTTTGTGAAGGTTGTCGCAGCTCTATTTGCAGTGATCATACTGGCACTCGCCTCAGCCACGTATGCAAGGAACACTCTCTGGAAGGACAAGGTCAGTCTGTGGGAGGATGTGGTCCGTAAAAGCCCGTACTCCTCAAGGGGGTATAATAATCTGGGGATCGCCTACTACAACAACGGGCTGCACGATAAGGCGATTGAGATGTTTGAGCGCTGTCTCGCATTGCGCCCCTCCCAAAAGGATGCCCATGTGAATCTGGGGGTGGTCTATGCCACCACCGGGCGTCTGGACAAGGCGATCGAGCAATTCCTCGCTGCCATCGCCGTCGAGCCGGGGAATAATGCTGCGTATTTCAACCTTGCCCGCGCATATACTGACGCCGGACAGCCTGAGAAGGCAGCCGAGACCTACCTCAGGGCAATTAAGCTGAACCCCTATAACAGTGCTGCTTATCACGGCCTTGGTACGATGTACATGAGACTCGGCCGTCCGGACGACGCCCTGGCCGCCTATACAAAATTTGCGGAACTGAGCCCGCGCGATCCCGAAGCATATAGAAACCGTGGGATTGTCTATGCGCAGAAGGGCGATTTCAGAAATGCCGGCGCAGACTTTCAGCAGGCCTGCTCCCTCGGGAGCAAAGAGAGCTGTCAGTATTTAAATGACAGCCGGTTCCGTTAAGACGGCCCGACAAGAGCATAGGATTGGTTGGGAAAGCACCCCCGGCACAATTGCGTGCAACAATGATCGAGGAGGAAAGATGAAGAGAAATTTTATACGATGGACAATGAGCCTGTTGATGGCAGCAATCGCCTTGGCCGGTTTGTCGTGCTCAAATGATAAGGCGGGAAGGTCGGTCGGTCAGGAAAAAGCGGTTAAAGAGTATAAGAAGGGCGTCGAGAAATCGAAGAAGATCGCGGTTGCGAAGGTAAATGGATCGGAAATAACAATGGCCCAACTCATAGGAAGGGTGAACCTGCTGGCCCCGAATTATCTAAAAGGCGCCAGGGAAATTACCCCGGAAATGGACCAGAAGATGAAGAGGGAGGCCCTCGACATTCTCATATTCAGAGAACTGGCCATCCAGGAGGCGATCGCACAGGGGATGAAAGTGCCGCCGGACCGCATCGATGCAGAAATAAAGGAACTCAGGGTAAAAATGGGGTCGGAACAGGCATTCAAAGAGAGACTTGATCTGGGCGGCGAAACCGAGGCATCTCTCAGGAAGCTGACCGAGAGGAACATGCTGTTTCACCTGATCTCCGACCAGGAGATCATACGGAAAGTAAGGCTGGACGAGAAACAGGTGAAAGACGCCTATGCGCAGGGAAAAGCGAAATTCGTCAGACCCGGGATTCTCTCGGTCGAAGATGTCTTCATCGCGAGAAGCAAGGACGACGCTGCTGCAATGAAAAAGGCGCAGGACCTCCTCTCTATCCTCAGGAAGAACAACGATGTCTCGAAGTTACCGTTTGAAGGTACCTTTGTCGTGCG
>JBARHQ010000263.1:0-3661 GCA_049799315.1 Thermodesulfovibrionales bacterium
CGCGAAAAGGGGACTCAAAAATCCTTTTGATGTGAGGCCGCATGGCCAATGTCGGCGGACCCCCCAAGCTACGGGACGAACTCAACAGTTTCGACGATTAGAAACTCGCGTTGGCTTCTGTGAGTAACTCTGCTGCGAACGGCAGATTTTTTTACTGCTAGATTTTTTGCTGTTGATTTTTTACTGTCAGTTCCTCAAGGAGTTTCCCGGCAGTTTTTTTCAGCAGGGGATGTACCTTGTTCGGGGCTATTTCAGCAAGGGGCCGGAGCACGAAATCCCGCTCATGCAGGAACGGGTGAGGGATGGTAAGCTCTTTGGTTTTGATAATGAGGTCATCGTACAGCAGGATATCGAGATCAATAATGCGGGGTCCCCATCTGACCGTGCGATCCCGGCCCATCTCGGTTTCGATCCTCAGAAGCAGATCAAGAAGCTGATGAGGCAGAAGGCAGGCGCTGACCTCTGCCACCATATTGATAAACTGCGGCTGGTCTGTCATCCCCCACGGCTCTGTCTCGATCATGCCGGACCTGCTGATTATTTTCAGGCCGGAGCGTGCAAGGGCCTCGACGGCAGCAAGGCAGTTTTCCTGTCTGTTTCCCAGGTTCGAGCCTATGCCGATATAGACTGAAGGCATACCTAATTAGACTCTGCGTATAAAGTGAGAAGTCGTCATCCTCGGGCTTGACCCGGGGATCCAGACGCCGTCTCCTTGAAGAAGGTGAACCAGTACAATTCTAAAACAATGGATTCCCGATTAAGAACTTCGGGAATGACGGACAATAAGTTGATTTTATACACAGACACCTATGAGGTATTTCCTAAACTATAAGAATCTTCCTGATCCGCTCGACTGCCTCTTTTATCCGTTCTGCGGACACGGTCAACGCAAACCGCACGTAGCCTTCGCCAGGGGCCCCGAACCCGTTACCGGGGGTCCCGAGCACGCCTGCCTTTTCGAGCATATGCTTCACAAAGCTTGCGGAGTCATATCCCTTCGGCACCCTGGCCCAGAGGTAAAAGCTTGCCTCTGGTTTTGTCACTGCCATACCGAGGCCGATGAGGCCTTTATAAAGGACATCCCGCCGCTCCTGGTAAACCTTCCTGATATCCGACAGGACCCTGTCATCAGTCTCCAGTGCAATAATCGACGCCTCCTGTATAGCCTGAAAAACACCGGAGTCAAGATTTGACTTGATCTTGCCGAGACCTGCAATCACCTTGCTGTTGCCCACGGCAAAACCTATCCTCCAGCCGGTCATATTATAGGTCTTCGAAAGCGAATGGAATTCTATCCCTACCTCTTTTGCCCCATCGATCTCCATAAAGCTCAGGGGTTTTTTGCCGTCGAAATAAATCTCGCTGTACGCTGCATCATGGCAGACGATGATATTGTATTTCGCCGCGATCCTGATGACTTCTTCGTAAAACTCCCGGGAGGCGCATGCCGAGGTCGGGTTGTTCGGATAATTGATGAACATCAATTTGGCTCTTTTCAGGACGTCTTCAGGTATGGCGCTGAAGTCAGGCAGAAAATGATGGTCCTCGGTCAGCGGCATGATGTAGCTTTCTCCTCCGGCAAAAAGCGTGCTGACCGGATATACCGGGTATCCCGGAGAAGGCACAAGCACAACATCGCCGGGTTCAACAAAGGCCAGGGGGATATGACCGATGCCTTCCTTCGAACCGATAAGGGAAAGGACCTCTGTCTTTGGATCGAGCTCAACACTGAACCGGTTCTTATACCATGCTGATACCGCTTCCCTGAAAGAAAGCATGCCTTCGTAGGAGGGATAGCGGTGATGCTCAGGCTTTTCTACTGCGAGCTTCATGGCATTGACAATATGGACCGGCGTCGGCAGGTCAGGATCGCCGATACTCATATCGATGACGTCAACGCCTTTTGCCCTGGCCTCCTGCTTCATCAGGTCGATCGTCGCAAAGAGGTAGGGAGGAAGACTCTTGACGCGTGATGCCATTACTACAGAAATCTCAGGTTTCAACGGTACCTCCGGGTATTTTTTTTCCTTGTATTATATCCGAACACCGCCCAATTGTGGAAGGCCGGGATCAGCAGCAACTGCCGGTGATGCCGCAGTAATACAACTGTAAATCGACAGCACTGACTTTACAAACAACGCAACAGTGATAAACTGTGTATAGAGAAGGCTGGCTGAGGCTGCCCTCAATGGACTTATTGCGGAATGATCTTTAAGAAGGTAGATCCTCTCCTGCACTTCCTCTTGATGCAGATCCAGGTTGGAGAGGATATTACAGAACGTACTCATCAGAAAGAGGTGTATAATGAAAAAGTGTTTTCTTTTCGCAGTCCTGATTTGTGGGTTTTTTATCTCTGCCTGTGGCGGCGGGGGAGGTGGCAATTCTCCTGCCTCGCCGGCCCCGCTGACAATCGTGCCGCCGTTAGCGCTCCCGGGGCCTTACACGGTGGCGTGCAGTAACGTCGCGCAGGACTTCAGCCGAGTGGCTCCCGGCGAGGACGCAAAGGGGTACTGGGAAGGCTTTCCCTCGGCAAGCGGCGCGCCACGATACATGACCGATCTGCTCGCGGATCCCGTGAATGCCCTCTCGGTCACCGTGACCGCGTCGAACGACTCAAACCTCTACGGTTCCTTTGCCGGAAAGCAGATCCAGTTTGTCGTGATCGTCTGCTATCCGACCGTCACAAACAATCCCCGTGCGGATTACCCGCTCCCAACGGGCAGGGTCGTACCGCACATGCAGACTGGCGCGGAAGTGCCGCTGTTCGCCGACGCCACGGCCAGGTATCCAGTGCTCGCGTTTTCGCACGGCTATGGCGGGAGCCCGATCTCGAACGATTACATAGCCGCGCTGTCCTGGTTCGCAAGCTACGGCTTTGTCGTGGTGGGCCCATTCCATGGTGATCCACGCTTTTCGAACCTCAAGATCGACGACCTCGCGGACGCTGTGGCAGTCCTGTCGCATCTCGGCGACTTCGTCGCGCTGCAGGCATTGCGACCGTTGTCGATGTCGGCCGCGCTCGACCTCGTGCTCGCGCATCCGCAATGGCGCGACCATGTCGATGCAACGCAGATCGGAGGCTTCGGGGCGAGCATGGGTGGCGAAACACTGATGCTGATGGGCGGCGCCGAACTGACAACGTCGCTCGGGTTCGATCGGACCCAGGTTACCGTCGATCGGCGCCTTAAGGCGGCGGTGGGCTATGTGCCATACTTTGGGGAGCCGTTCCTTCCAGCGTTTGGGCGCGACCAACACGGGCTGGACGGCGTCACGCTGCCGTATCTCGCCATCAGCGGCACGGCGGACACGACGGCTCCGCTGGTCGTCACGGAGCAAGGTATCGCGCGGCTCCCGGGGACGCGGGAACTCATCACGCTTGCCGGCGTGAAGCACGGATTGGACGTGGCGTCGATTAATGACATCTTCACCTGGTCGCTTACGTTCCTCGACGCGGAGGTTCGGGGGAATCCGACCGCGCGTCAGCAGCTGTCGACGATGGCGAGTGTCGAGGGCGGAGGAGACGATCGTGTGGTGATTCCCTATAACGGCCCGGTCCTGCATTGAAGACGTGAAGACACCGGGTGCGCGCGCCGGGCCCGCTCGGTGTCGCGGTGCCGAACAGACTTTCAAAAACGTGGAGAATGCATCAAGAAGAGATGGG
>JBARHQ010000264.1:0-9594 GCA_049799315.1 Thermodesulfovibrionales bacterium
TCTTTATGTCATTGACCTTCTTCTTAGTAGAACGGGGGACCCAATCGACTGCCCTCAGTTCGTCAAGCATCGACCCCTTGATCCTGAATTCGGCATACGTCTTGAGTTTCCCCCTGCCATTATCATATTTATCGACAGCATCCATCAGGCCTATCAGGCCTGCGCTGATCAGATCATCGATCGTGAGCTGGGGAGGAAGACGCCAGAGAAGCCTGCTCGCCGTATATTTGATATACGGCAGAAACTCCCTGATAATCTGTTCTTTCTCTTCTTCGCCAGATCCGATATTCACGGCGGTACTATTTCCGTAAGACATAGATGCGATGGATGCCCGGCTGGTTAAACAGGCACATTCCGCTCTCCTTTCAGAAGGTTTCCGATGAATAGCTGCAGCGTGCCTTTCACCTTGCCCCTGGTTTCGCTGTTGAGGCGCGATGCAATCCCGGTGACCTGGAGCGCTGCATCGCACCCCGGATATATGTCGATAAAGGCCTTCTGCTTCCTGACCGCATTCCTGACCGATTCGTCGAGTGGCACATACCCAAGGTAGTCAAGCGAGATATTCAGGAACTTCTCCGCGGCCATAGACAGCCGCCTGAACACCTCCAGGGCATCTGCAGAGTTTTTTGCCGAATTGACCAGGACCCTGAAGTCCTTCTCCTGGTAGTTCGTAAAGAGCACCTTGATCAGGGCATACGCATCGGTCAGCGCGGTCGGCTCCGGCGAGGTAACGATGACAATCTCCTGAGAGGCGATACAGAAGAAGGCGACATTGGCCGAGATTCCCGCGCCCGTATCGACCAGGAGATAGTCGATATCCGTTTCATAGGCATCAAATTCTGCAACAAGCCGCATCCGCTGGAACTCATCGAGTTCGGTCATCTCCTGGACCCCTGAACTCGCCGGCAGGATCTTGATCCCGTAAGGCCCCTCGATCACGACCTCCTCCAGAGTCTTCTCCCCGCTGATAACATGCTGGATGTTGTATTTCGGCGCAAGGTCGAGCAGGACGTCAATATTGCTCAGGCCCAGGTCTGCATCAAGGATCATCACATCCTTGCCCATCTTCCGCAGGGCGATCGCAAGGTTTGCCACCATATTGGTCTTGCCGACGCCTCCCTTGCCGCTGGTGACCGTAATAGTCCTGACAGGCTTCCGGCCCGGGGTCCGGATAGGCTCGGCTGCCATCTTATTCCCTGCCTTTCAGTATCATGCCGGCAAGCCGTTCGCTCGAGGGAAATGCGATATCCTGGGGCACCCGCTGTCCGGTGGTGATGTAGCTGACCGGCTTCTGATACAACCGCGCAAGGTTATAGATCGAACCGAACTGGACCGCCTCATCGACCTTGGTAAACCCGATGCAATCGATGGGGATCTCCCGGTAATGCTTGTGTGATTCCGCCATGAAATCACTGTCACTGTGGGCGCTCATCAGCAAGTGCGTTTCAAGCGGCAGCCCGAGGCGGTAGATGCCCCGCAGTTCTTCGATATAGGAAGCGTCCCGGGGGTTTCTGCCTGCTGTGTCGATAAAAACAATATCACGGTCGCTGAACTTGGCGAGGCTCTTCCCGAGATCAGGGATCTCAGACACGATATCAAGGGGGATCCCCATGATCCGGGCATAGATCCTTATCTGCTCTATTGCTCCGATCCGGTAGGTGTCGAGGTTGATGATCGCCACCTTCCGGCCATTCTTCATCGCACAGGCCGAGAGCTTGGCGATCGTTGTCGTCTTCCCGACCCCGGTCGGCCCTATTATAACTATTGTCTTTCTAGTCTCGCCGGCGCTGCACGTGTTCATGGTGCCTGCCATGGAGGCGATAAGGTCATCAAGATTCCGGGCCTTGTCACAGAGATCAAAGGCGAGGTCCTCGTTGACCTTCCGTCTCTTCAGGTAAATAAGCATCTTTTTTTTGCCTTCAGGAAGCGTCATCTCATAGCCCCGGTCCTTCATCTCCTCGATCGTTTTTCTGAGGCCCTCGATATCTTTTCTCACCTGACTGAGGCCCCCTGAATCAATACTGTCTACATCGATACTATCTAAGTCGATGCTGTCAGGAACCAGGTTCCTTTCCTTGACACTGACACCACCCTTCAATACTGCGCCTGCTCCCGAGCCCTTTGACCCGGTTAATCCGTTTCTGGCATGCGCCGGTGTCACCGGGGCTGGTGCGGACATCTGGGTTGACTTTCCCTGCCGCCCCTGGGGCGCATAGTCTATGGCCGCCGTCACCTCCACGTAGGGCCTCAGGCCTGCCTGCTCGTCTGACGAAAGAATGACCGCGTCCTCTCCCATCTCTTGTTTGACCAGGACCAGCGCCTCGCTGAACGTCTTCGCCTGAAATTTCTTAATCTTCATATCTCACCATTCCTATTGTATAGATTCGGGCAGCCGAGGAGATCTCGGCATTCGACAGCACTACCACCGCCGGCAGGAACTTTTCCATCAGCTTCTTCAGGTACCGCCTGATCTGGGGAGAGCAAAGGACGATCGGTTGTATGCCTTTGATCCGATCGTTTTTCAGGATGCCCTCTATGCCCCGCAGAAGCCTGTTGACCGAATCAGGGCTTATTGCGTCTCCTGTTTCAACGGTCTGATACAGCACCCGCTCGAACTTCGGGTCAAGCGTCATCACCGGGATGCTCCCGTCCCGGGTTGCGTACTGCCTCGTTATAAACCTCGAGAGGGCCTGCCGGACATGCTCGGTCAGCAAATCGATATCCTTTGTCGACGGCGCATGATCCACGAGGGTCTCAAGGATCGTCACCAGGTCATTGATCGGAACACGCTCCCTGAGGAGATTCTGTAGCACGCGTTGCACCCCGCCGAGTGTCAGATGGACAGGGATCAGCTCGTCGATCAGCTTCGGGTAGCTCTTGGCAACGCTGTCGAGCAGATTCTGGACCTCGGTCCTGGTCAGCAGTTCGCTGCAGTGCTTCTTGATCAGCTCGGTCAGATGGGTTGCGATCACGTTGGCCGGATCGACCACCATGTATCCCTCAGCCTGGGCCTTTTCAGCATCTCCGGTGTTTATCCAATAGGCCGGGAGACCGAAGGCCGGCTCTTTTGTCGGTATGCCTGCTATAGTCCCGGCGCCTTCCGCAGCAACAGCAAGGAGGTGCCCCATCATGATCTCGTTCCTGACGATCTCAATGCCGCGGATTGAGAAACTGTACTCATGCGGTCTCAGCTGGAGGTTGTCCTTGATATGGATCGGCGGCACGATAAAACCGATCTCAGAGGCAAGCTGTCTCCGCATCGCCTTCACCTTGGCCAGCAACTCGCCCCGCCCCTCTTCCACAAGGGGAATAAGACCATAACCGATCTCGAGCATCAGCGGGTCAAACTCGATGAAAGACTCGATCTGCGGTTCTTCCCTGACCGCAGCCGCCTCTCCCTCCGAGGGTAGCGCTTCAGCCGGCGACTTCATGAATACATAGCCAAGACCGCCTGCTGCCGCTGCAATCATCAGAAAAGGGATATGTGGCAGTCCCGGCACCAGACCGAGGACCAGGAGGATAGCTGAGGTCGTCATCAGCACCTTGGGGTTCACCAGCACCTGGGTCGTGATGTCGCTGCCGAGATCAGTGTCCTTGCCCGCGCGGCTGACGACAAGCCCGGCAGCAGTGGACACCAGCAGTGCCGGTATCTGGGCAACGAGCCCTTCGCCAATCGTCAGGATTGTATAGGTGCTTGCCGCATCCCTGAGCGCCATCCCGAACTGAATAATGCCGATCAAAAGGCCACCGACAATGTTGATGCCCGTAATAACCAGTCCGGCGATCGCATCGCCCCTGACGAACTTGCTTGCACCGTCCATCGCCCCATAGAAGTCTGCCTCCTGGGCAATGACTGACCTGCGCCTCCTCGCCTCTGCCTCATCGATGAGGCCGGTATTAAGGTCGGCATCGATCGCCATCTGCTTTCCGGGCATGGCGTCGAGGGTAAAACGTGCCGCAACCTCGGCAATCCGTCCGGCGCCCTTGGTAATAACCACAAAATTAACAACGACGAGAATCAGGAAGATGATAAAACCGACCGCATAGTTGCCGCCGACAACAAAACTGCCGAAGGACATGATCACATGGCCGGCCGCGGCCGTGCCCTCATTGCCCCGAAGCAGAATCAGCCGTGTCGAGGCGATGTTCAGCGAAAGTCTGAAGAGCGTGGTGATCAGGAGCAGGGACGGAAAGACCGAGAAATCGAGCGGCTTCAGGATGTAGACAGAGGTAACCAGGATCACGACCGATAGCGCGATCGAAATCGAGAGCAGAAGGTCGAGGATCAGCGGGTGGAGCGGCAGAAGCATCACCCCGAGAATCGAAACAATACAGACCGCCAGGAGGACGTCGCCCCTTTTCTTGAGAAGTTCAAGGAATTTCATGCCGCAGCACCTCTCAATCTCTGGATATATGCAAGGATCCGTGCAACCGCCCGGTATAGTTCCTCAGGGATGACGGCATCGATCTCAAGCTTGAACAGGACGCGCGCAAGCGGCTTGTCCTCGACAATCGGGATGCTGTGCTGCCTGGCAATCTCCCTGATCCTGCCGGCAATGACATCTGCGCCCTTGGCAACCACCTTCGGGGCGGCCATGGTCTTCCCGTCATACTGCAGGGCAATCGCCAGATGCGTCGGGTTGGTAATAACCACAGTCGCCTTCGGCACATCCTGCATCATCCGCCTCCGTGCCATCTCGCGCTGGATCCCCTTTATCCTAGACTTGATCATCGGGTTGCCTTCAGACTCCTTCGATTCCTCCTTGATCTCCTCGGCGCTCATCCTGATTGAGCGCTCAAACTGCCATCGCTGGAGGACATAGTCGATCAGCCCGAAGACAAAAAAGACCAGGAACCCATAGAGCGCGGCCTTGGTGACAAGGCCGCCTGAGGTCTTTGCCAGGTTCTCCATGCTCATGTCCATCAGCGACGGGAGCAGATAAACGTCATTCTTCATAATCCGATACAGCAGGTACCCTCCGACAATAAACTTCGCAAAGCTCTTGAATGTCTCGACCAGTCCTGTCACAGAAAAGATCCTCTTAAGGCCGCTGAGCGGATTGATTCCGTCGAACTTGAGTTCAAAGGGCTTTATCACCATGCCGCCCTGAAAAACACTGGCACTGACACCGAGTACCAGGGCAGCACCGAGGAACGGCATCAGCAGCAGTATGGTCTCGATCGATGCGTTCCTGAGAACAAAAAACGGGTCGGTCCCGTACTGCATGCTGAGGAACCTGCTGGTCGTCTTCATCATCGATTTCATGAAGAAACTGCCACCGAACATGAAGATCAGGAGGATCCCTCCGATCGCGGATATGGAACTGAGGTCCCGGCTCCGGGGAACTTTGCCTTCCTCACGCGCCTTCTGCCGCCTCCGGGGTGTCGCCTGTTCTGTTTTTTCATCAAATTCCGCCATTGCCAATCCCTATCCCTTCGCAATCGAGATGATCCGGATCATCTCCCGCTGTATATCCCCGAAATAACCGCCAAGCACGTGGACAAAGACCGGGACACTCAGCAACATGATCACGAACCCGAGGGCGAGATGGACCGGCATACTCACAAAGAATATGTTCATCTGCGGCGCTGCCTTATAGAGGAAACCCAGGAGAAAGTTGACGATCACCGTCCCGACCGTCACCGGCGCTGCCAGCTTGATGCCGATCACAAAGACCTTGCCGATCAGCGCAATGCCCTCGGGCATCAGGGCCTGCAGATTGATCTGTCCTGCAGGGACCAGTTCATAGCTCCTTACGAATATATAGATCAGGTCATGATGTGCGTCCATCGCCAGGAAAAGCAACATGGCGATGATCCCCTGCAGCCTCGCTATCTCCGTAGACTGCCCCATTTCCGGATTGAATACAGTGGCTATCGAAAGCCCCATCGAATTACTCATTATCTGGCCGGCCATCTCAAAGGCCAGGAAGACGAACCGGACCGAAAGACCGAGGACCATCGAGAATATGACCTCCCGGATAACAAGGAGCGGAAGGCTGGCTTCACCGATTTTGAATTCAACCACCGGGGAAAGGATCAGCGCCAGCGCGATCAGAAACCCGATCTTGAACTGCAGCGGCAGGTTCTTGCTGCTGAAAAAAGGTATCATGCTCAGGAAGATACCGGCCCGCATCATGATAAAGAGAAAGTTCGGAAGATATTGTGCAAAAGCAGCCGTATCAGGCATGAGAACCTCGACGACAACTCATATCCGTCATGCCCCGAACTTGTTTGGGGGCATCATTCCGGGGAAGGATTCCCGACAAGCGGGAATGACAGATAGATCTCCGTTGAACTTCAGACTTCTTTTCTCTGATTGCCAAGGCTTTTTTCATCTCACATACACCGGGATATTCTCGATGATATTGACCGTGAAGGTTATCAGCACCCGGGCCATCCAGGGCATCAGCAGAAATATGCAGACAAAGACCGCTATGATTTTGGGAACAAAGGTCAGCGTAAATTCCTGGATCTGGGTGATCGCCTGAAAAAAACTTATAAGGAGGCCGACCAGCAGGCTGACCCCCAGGGCAGGCCCTGAGGCCATGAGGATCGTCTTGAAGACCTCCCCGGATATCTCCTTGACCAGTTCAACGGTCACTGGAAACTCCTGACAATCGATCCGATCACAAGGTTCCACCCATCAACCAGCACAAAGAGCAGAAGCTTGAACGGCAGCGATATCATGACCGGGGGCAGCATCATCATGCCCATCGAAAGGAGTATGCTCGAAACGACCATGTCAATGATCAGAAAGGGGATAAAGAGCAGAAACCCGATCTCAAAGGCAGTCTTCAGCTCGCTGATGGCAAAGGCCGGGACCACGACCCTCAGCGGCAGTTCCATCGGCTGAGACGGAAGCGTCTCTTTAGCAAGCTTCAGAAAAAGCGCAATGTCCTTTTGACGCGTCTGGCGCAGCATGAACGTCTTGACCGGGCTCTCGGCACGTTTGAACGCCTCACCCATGCTGATCTGCTTGTCGATGAAAGGGTTGATCGAGTCTTTGGTGATCACCTCGACCGTGGGCCCCATCACGAACAAAGTCAGAAATATCGACAGCCCTATAATAACCGGGTTAGGCGGGATCTGCTGTCCCCCGATCGCCTGGCGCAGAAACGAGAGCACAACAACGATCCGGGTAAAGGACGTGAACATAACCAGCACTGCCGGAACCAGCGACAGGAAACTGATGATCAGAAAAACGGTCATCGCCGGGTTGTTCATGTCTATGACTTTATCCATCGATGCCCTCTTTTATCTTTTTAAGCCTCTCCATGCGACCGCTGATACCTGCAGCCTTAACCGGCCCCTGTTCGCTGCTGTCTGCATCAAACCGCTGCAGCAGCTTGAAGTCATTCGGCGTAATCCCGAGGACCAGTATCTCCCCGCCGACCTTAACCGCGGCAATCCCGATCTTCTGGCCGAGCGACTGATAGGTAACGACACTGATCAGGTCGTTGCCTTTATGCCGCTTCCGATAAAAAAAACCGAAGCCCAGAATCAGGAGAATGACCAGCGCAAGCGCGGTGAACATCTGCAGTGCCATCTCGCTCATCGCAGCTGCCTGATCCTCTCCGTAGGGCTGACGATGTCGGTCAGCCTGACCCCGAACTTCTCATTCACCACAACGACCTCACCCCGCGCAACGAGCTTATTGTTGACCAGGATCTCCATCGGCTCACCGGCAAGCTTCTCCAACTCCACGACAGAGCCCTGGCCAAGTTGCAGGAGGTCCTTGATAAGCATCCTTGTCCTTCCGAGCTCGACTGATATCTCAAGCGGTATATCAAGGAGAAAATCCATATCCTTGGATGACCCCGACCTCTTCTCCTCGCTGAGTTCCTGGAAGTCAGGCTCTGCCGCATCTCTTACCTGTTTCTCATCCATCCTCTGTCTCCTTTCTTAATCTGCATATTTCGTAATCTTGACAGCCTGGTTGCCCCTGCTATAGCCGGGGAAGCCCCTGAACTTGGTAACATTCCCGATCCTCACATCGAGTTCCTCGACCGCCACCTTCCCGAGCGTGATTACATCGCCGACCTCCAGATGTATCAGATCCCCAACCAGCAGAGACGCTCTGCCTACCTCGACAGAAAGGTCCACGTACGATTCGAGGAGAATCTCCTTGAGTCTGGTGATCCAACGGTCGTCCATACCATATTTATCGCCCTGGATCCCTGAGCAGAGCTTGTCCTTCACCGGCTCGACCATTGAATAGGGGATACAGAAGAACAGTTTTCCGGTGAATTCGTCAACCTCGACATGGATCTCGATCTTGATGACCACTTCGGTCGGCGTCACGATCGTCACAAACTGGGGGTTCATCTCCGAACCGGTATGCTCGGGGATTATCGGCGCAATCACCTGCCATGCCTCCGCCATATCGTTCAGCGCCAGATTGACAACCTTCTTGATGACCCGCTGTTCTATCTGGGTGAAATAACGGCCTTCCGACTTGACGTACTTGGCCGAACTGCCGCCGAAGAAATATTCGACCAGGGCAAAGACCATCGGGGCCTCGACCACGAAGAGGGCATACCCCTTGAGTGGCTCCATCTTGAACATGTTGATGCTTGAGGGCATCGGTATTGTCTTCATGAATTCGCTGAACTTCATCATGGTAATGCCCTGGATGTTGACCTCAACCAGGTTGGTGATAATCGATGATATCGAGTTCCTGAAGCTCCGTGCAAAACGCTCGTTGGTCATCTCGAGGCCGGGCATTCTGCCACGGATAATCCGTTCCTGGCTCGTGAGATCAAAGGACCTTACCGCCTCCTCTCCCGGCCCCTTGCTGCCCTCTGTCTCAATATCACCGGTAGAAACGCCCCGGAGCAGGGCATCGACTTCATCTTGTGAGAGGACTTTGTTCATTGCATCACAAAGTCGGTAAAGAAAAGGTTTTTGAAGATATCCTTGCCTACTGACTGGTTTGCCCTGAGCAGCAGTTCGTCCTTCAGCTGAAGCTTGCCTTCCGGGCCGGAGACGGATTCCGCCGATTTGCTGCTCAGCAGCGTGATGATCGTATCCCTGAGGTTCGGCATCTTTTCGGCCACAAGCGGCTGGTTCGATGCGTCAGCAATCTCCAGTTGCATCGTCACCTTCAGATACCGTCCATGTTCTACAAGATTCACGACAAAGGGATCGATGGCAATCAGAGTGCTTTTGACCTCTTTTTTATCGCTATGACTGTCTTTCCCCCCCTCTGCCTTATGACCAAAAAACGTCTTATACCCGAAAAAACCGCCTACTCCTATGACGATGGCCGCAACCGCAATGATGATAATCAGCTTTTTGCTGCCGCCCTTCTTTGCCTCCTGCGGTTTTTCTTCCTGTGCTTCAGGTTTTTCATCTGCCATATAAATGTCCTCCCTCGACAATTCAGTTCTGACCTCCGGCAATACAAGTCCTATGCCAGAAGATAACCTATTGAATTAGCTATATTTATAGATGTTGTTGGAATAATAGAGCGTCAAGGAACTGACATTGGAATATTTTTTGACGATGAGAAAACAGTTTTAAGAAACAGGGGAGTTTAAGGTAAGCAGTTGATGACGGGTTCGTGTTTCAAGTGACGACCCTGCGGTAGAG
>JBARHQ010000265.1:0-15974 GCA_049799315.1 Thermodesulfovibrionales bacterium
AAGGCTCATAATTATTAAACCGGCAAACAAATAGTTTAACTTTGTCATTCCGGCTTGTCCGGAATCCTTCTGAAAACAAAGAAAGATCCCCGACAAGCGGGGATGACGGCTTGCTGCATTATATTGCGGGGTTAATAATATTTCAAGAACGATTCTCATCAATCCGGGATAACCGTAAAGAGGCAGGTCGCAAGATCTGCCTCTTTACGGTTATTATTTTAAGGTGAGGCATTATGCTTTTACAGGTCAGGTGGATTATAATGACTGAAGGAATGCAAAATGTTTGAGCATCATCGAGAACCCCTGAAGCCCCGCAAGGAGTTTGTCTCCAGACAACTTCAGTATCTTGCGTTTGCGCTTATGATTCTTTTGGTTTCACTGGGGATCGGAACAGTTGGTTATCATGCACTCGGTAATATCCAATGGCTTGACGCTTTTCTGAATGCCTCTATGATTTTGACGGGCATGGGTCCCGTTGATAAGATAGAGACCGCTGGAGGCAAGATATTTTCTGCATTTTACGCACTGTTCAGCGGAGTAGCTTTCCTTACGTTTGTGGGTGTTCTGTTTGCCCCCGTGTATCATCGGTTTTTGCATAAATTTCACCTTAATCTTGAAGATACGGATAAGGCAAGGACCAAAGTGAAGAAAACCAAATAACAGCTGTTGAGGTGAGCCATAATGACAATAACAATGGAATTATCTGACAGGGAAGTTAAGTTTCTTAATAAAATGGTGCACGACATGGTGAGCTACGAGAAAATCGACAGCCTTGAAGAAGCAGTCAGGGAATGTATAAGTATGGCTATGTTTGACGAGAGTGAACCTATGGGTGCGGATGAGGGAGCATAACCTGTAGGGATCAGTTTGCCAACAGACTTTCTAGCATGTCATTGATAGCATCGATGGTGTACGGTTTGTTCAAAACCGCTGAAAATCCATATGTGCGATAATCGGCAACTACCGGACTATCTGCGTACCCGCTTGAGACAACTGCAGTGACATCCGGATCTATCTCCCGGATCTTTCTGATAGCCTCTTCTCCGCCCATCCCGCCCTTTACCGTCAGATCGAGGATTACCAGATCAAAGGGAGTGCCGGCCTCCCTGGCTCGCCGGAACAACTCAACAGCCTTTTTGCCGTCTTCAGCGCTCACAACGTCATGGCCCAGCGCGGTAACCATTGCCTGTGCGACCTTTCTCACCAGATCTTCGTCGTCCATCAGGAGTATCCTGCCCTTCATTGTCCCGACAGCATGTGAAGTAGCGGTCGCGGCCTCCATCTCTGCACTCCCCGACGCCGGAAGGTAGATAGTGAACGTAGTGCCTTTGTTCAGCTCAGATTTTACCTCAATCATACCTCCGTGGTTCTTGATGATCGAGTAAGACGTTGCCAGTCCAAGGCCACTGCCCTTCTGTTTGGTTGTGAAATAGGGATCGAAGATTCTCGGCAGGTTCTGCTCAGGGATGCCGATACCTGAATCCTGAATGACCAAGCAGACAAACTGTCCCCCATTGGGCAGACTGACGATCGAGTCTTTGGCGATGTCCACGTTTGCAAGCGACACGTGCACCGTGCCGCTTCCGGCCATTGCATCATTTGCATTAAGCACAATATTCTGGATCACCTGAGCCACTTGACCGGCATCCGCTTCAACAGACCGAAGATCAGCCGGAATGTCCATCGTGTAGTTGGTATGAGACCCGCTCAGGGAGAATTTCACGGCGTTCTCGACCGCGGCCCCGATCCTGATAAGCTTTTTCAATGGCTTGCCGCCCTTTGAGAAGGTCAGAAGCTGGGTGGTAAGGTTTACCGAGAGATGGAGTGCCTCCTCAGCCTGCTCAAGCATGGCAAGGGACTTCTCCTTCTGGTCGATGCTCATCTTTGCCACTGAGATATAACCGAAAATGCCCTGCAGCAGGTTGTTGAAGTCGTGCGCTATGCCGCCGGCGAGAGTCCCGATGGCCGCAAGCTTCTGGGTCTTGACCCTTTCTTCCTCAAGGAGATACTTTTCCGTGATATTGCTCAGGGTTTCTATAACAAAGGTCACCTGACCGGAAGCGTCCCTCACAGGGAAGGTCTTTATTTCGATATACATTTTCTTCCCATCTTCATCAGTATGGTCGTGAACGGTCCTTTGAGGCATGCCTGTATCGAAAGCCGCTCTGACAGCACACGCCACGCCTGTCTCATAGCAGGGCGTAAATACTTTGTGGGTTATTTCATAGCATTTACTACCGATGATATCACCAATGCTCAATCCTACCCATTTGGAGTATGTCTTGTTGGCCAACTGTATGGTGAGATCTCTGTCAACGACAAGGAACCCCTCATCCACATTGTCCAGTGTATTTCTCAGGAATTCCTCGCTTTGTCTTAACGCTTCTTGCGCATGCTTGCGCTCGGTGATATTCCTGGTTACACCAAGGAGGGCGATGATTTCTTCTTTATCGTTACGAAATGGTACGGCATGGGTTTCCAGCCACAGGTGTCCTCCCTTTCTTGCGACCACTTCGAATTCGAGGGTCCCCGACTCTCCCCTGAATACCCTATCGATTAGTTCCACGAATGATTGACGATATTCAGACGTGATAAGCGGGCAGACTATCTGTCCTTTGACCTGTTCAAGAGAGTCCGCCTCTATCATCGCAAGACCCGCCTGGTTCATCATGAGTACGCGTCCATCTGCATCAAGGAGTTTGACGCATTCGGGCTCTGCATCAATAATCGCCTGCAGCATACTTTCACTGCTTCTGAGGGCAATCTCAGCCTGTTTCCGATCAGTAATGTCCTTCGCATAATGAACAGACCCATAAAGGCTGCCGCCAGAATCGAACAAAGGGGACACGGTAACCAATAAATATTTATCGAGAAGAGGCTCATAAATTTCCTCAGTGTAAGTCTGCTGATCCTCAAGTAATTTTGCGTGGGGGCAAGCCTGCATATGTTCAGTTATATTGTGGACTTGTTCGTAGCAGAGCTTCCCCACGGCATCCTCAACTGAACAACCGATCATTTCCGCCATAGCCTTATTCAGGCGCTTTATGTGATAGTCGGTGCCAATGATCATAATGGGATCCGCAGACGCGTCAAAGGTCATCTCCCATTCTTCTTTGGCAAGAATGATAGCTTGCTCAGCCTTTTTGCGTTCAGTGACATCCCGAAAACTCCAGACTCGACCGACAATTCTGTCCTGCATTCGCTGGGGCCTTGAATAGCGCTCGAAGGTCCTGCCGTCTTTGAATTCCAGCACGTCGAAGCTCTCTTCTTCAGGATGAGCATACAGAGCCTCCACTTTGTCAAGAAATCCCTGAGGGTCTCTCAGCTGATCTAAAGCAAAATCAAGCGCCCGTCTGTCATCCCTGGATGAAAGTATGTCATCCGGCAAGCGCCACAGCTCCGCAAACCGGGCGTTGAAACTTGTGATTTCTCCCGTGCTGTTCACAACCAAAATACCGTCAGCCGTGGATTCCAGAGTCGCCTGCAGGAGCGACAGAGACTGTTTTTGCGCCTCATCGGCGAGCTTGCGCCTGCGTATTTCCTGGTCAGCTTTCCTGTACAAAAATAAACCAGCCAGTCCTATAACAACGCAAAACACTACAAGGAAGGGGCCAAACTTCCTGAAAAACCCAACGGATATCTCCCGCGACAATATTTTGCTATCAAGCAGATAGCTTGCCGTCCATCCAGGGAGACCGGCGATTTCTTTTTGATAAATTATGTATTTCTTCCCCTTACTGTCGATTGCCTCATGATCGTCTTTTTTTTCCATGCCGATCCACTCTATGGGGCCTTCACCGAATTGCTGCGTGGCCGTTATGACAGAAAGTTCTTCTCCCGGAATTCTCCATAGGCTATGGTATAACCACTCCGGCCTGTTGGAAATAAAAACAATGCCATGAGGGTCTGCAAGCAGCATAATCCCCTTATGTCTCACATAGATTTCTTTTTCGATAGGATCAGTGGAGCTTTTGATTACAAGAACCCCCAATGGCTGCTCCCGGTCTCCGCCATAAACCGGGTAGCTGTAAAACAAACCTCTTTTCTTTGTAACGACGCCAATTGCCGGATAAATAGCTGATGTTCCTGATATGGCATCCTGGAAATAAGGTCGAAAGGCATAATTCTTACCCACAAAACTTTGCGGAGTATTCCGGTTCGAAGACGAGATTGTGTCGCCGGCTTGATCCATTAAAAAACAAGCATCAGCCTGAATTGTGTACTGAAAATGATCGAGTATCACATTCGCCTGTCGAATGGTATCGGGATTCTTCATCATCAGAGCGGCCGGCAACTCCTTCAGGCCGGCGACGGCGGCGGATATTTTCTGATACTCAGACAAGGGAATAGCTATTCTCTTCGCAAAATCTTGCAGATCATCATTGACATCACCAAGGACATCATTGCGCAGTGTCTCTTCGACCGAATGGAAATAAACACCCCCTCCCACGGCCACGGTCAGAAAGACCAAAAGAGCGAAGAAGGATATTATTGTGCGCATTTGCATGGAGATGCCTTTCTTACTCTTATTGTATAGGACCGACCCTGAAAAAGCATCCTCTTTCTGAACTGCCATTTTTCATCTGCCAAATCAACTCAATGCCATAATCCCCTTTCATCTCACATGACGTTTCTCCAATAATACTTTAAGGTGGAGGAATTTTTGGGAACACCCGATGCAAGCATCGAGGAATTCTTTTTGATTAAATCTGTTGTTAACAGGTGATAAAATATTTTATGATCTGGAACAGAAGAATCGGGTTGAAGAAACCCTGAGTATTTTCACATCAATACTGGACACGGCGCGGAATGAATGGAGGCCGCCACAAATATGTATGCTCAGAAAAACGACAACCGCCGGTCGTCGTCCGCACGGTCCATCCTGCGTCTGCGGATCTGCAGACTCACCGGTTTCTGTACAGCGGCAGTGATTTTTCCAGAAAAGTCCTTGTTCCTTCCCTGAAATCATCCGAGGAAGCCAGCAATCCGAAATAATCTGCACCAAGGGAAGTCGACGCCTCCACAGACAGATCAAGCCCCCGGTGTATCGCCTCCCAAGTCATTCTTACGGAGAGCGGTGCCTGCATCAGGATCTTTTTCACCAGGGTCTCGGTCTCCTGAAGCAGCAGCTCTTTCTCACAGACCTTATTGATAAGCCCTATGCTCTGGCCCTCTTTTGCCCCGATCTGATCGCCGGTCAGCAGAAGTTCTGTGGCACGCCCCTTTCCTATGAGCCGGGGAAGCCTTGTGGTTCCGCCCCATCCGGCAAGTGCCCCTATGCGCACCTCAGGATGTCCCAGACGTGCATGCCGAACCGCTACCCTAAGCATGCAGGACTCTGCCAGCTCAAGTCCACCGCCAAGGGCATATCCGTTGATCGCCGCAACAACGACCTTTCCCAATTTCTCTATCCTGTTATTCACCGCTATGGCCAGCAGGGCGATCTCTCTGACCTGAAGAGGATTTGCCTGATTCAGAAACGCAATGTCTGCCCCTGCTGAAAAGGCCTTCTCCCCTGCCCCGGTTATTATCACTGCCTTAACCGCATCGTCCAAATGTATGGTCTCAAGCAGTCTGAGCAAAGTCCCGAGCATTTCAATATTCAATGCGTTCAGAACATGCGGTCTGTTCAGCGTGATCAGGCCGATGCCCTCCCGGTTATCAAAAGTAATGCAGGGTGAATCTGTTATATCCACTTTTCGATTTTACCTTTTTTTTAACAACCACGGCTTCCGGCTAAGAACGCGCGGTCGTTGATGACTCTATCTGGTTCCGCTTGAAGCCCTCCAGTTGGCAAAGCAGATTGTGATGTTTTTTTTCGTCTTCAACCAGATAGGAAAGGAGAAAACGGGTAACGAAGAGTTCGCTGTCCCTGAGCGCCTCTTCGGCAAAACAGAGCGCCTCTTTTTCTGCCTCCACGTGCCTGTTGAGTCCCTCCAAAAGTGCGCCGAGTTCATCAGGACTTACATGGACTGCCTCTCTAGTCAAACTGTCGATAATCATCTGCTGCACGAGCCGATGCTTATCGGAATCATGGGCGATCAGTTCCATCGTCATCTTTATCAGGGGATTACTGGTTTTCGCTATAAGACTACGTGCGCTGCTGATCGCCCTATCCTCCAATGCCTGCCATTCCCTGATTCTGGACAGAAATTCTTCGCTTGTTTCTGTCGCACACTTCTTGCTCATGTGCCAGCACCTCCCTTATATGATTTCGCACTTCATTTCATACGGTTCAAAACGGTCACCTTTTTTCCATGTCATCTCCTCCATCAAACTGTCATATGTACTATTATCAGTCCTGCCCGACAGCAATTCCATCAGTCTTATGCCGTTATTTCATCAGAAGTTGAGAAGTATTTTTGTAGGTGTTTTCTGACAGCATGCATCAACTGACCTTCATGGCATCCATATTCGGCAATCTCTGAGGTGCTTCCCTGTCACCCCCCGATGGAAAAGTCTGGTCGCCAATCATAAGAGATCGGATTGACAGTGCAAGAGGTAATTTCAGAATATCGAAGTCCTTTCGTGTTGACACCCCTTCCGCGGGGGCCGAAGTCTTTATTGCATTTTTTTTATATTGATGTCATAAAATAGATACGAGGGCGTGTAAAACCATTACGAATCATATGGCTTGCCATTGGGATACTTAAGGAAATACATACCGGTCGCCGAATGGAGAGAGAGGGCATGATACATTGTCCTGTCGGACAAGAAGGCATGAAACCAAAGAATACTACTGACGGGCAGCTATTCCGCTTGAACAGACTTTATTCTATGCTCAGAAAGGTCAATGAGGCTATTGTACGAATCCATGACGAGGGGAAGCTGTATGAGCAGGTCTGCCGGATCGCGGTTGAAGAAGGTCTCTTCAGGATGGCATGGGTAGGAATTACCGACCCTGAAACCCGTGAAGTAAAGACGGCAGCTCAATGGGGAGACACCGGAGGATACCTGGACACTATCAGAGTTGTTGCAGATAACGGCCGGGAAGGTACGGGGCCGACCGGCAGGGCCATTTATGAACTCAGAAGTGTTATATGCAGCGACATAGCGAACGACCCCCTGATGCATCCCTGGCGCGATAAAGCTCTCGGCCACGGGTTCCGTTCTTCTGCAGCCTTTCCGCTCCGCTCCTCATCAATAGTCATTGGCGCCCTCTCCGTCTATTCCGGGACCCCTCATTTCTTTGTCGATGAAGAAATATACCTCCTTTCGGCTCTGGCGGGGGATATCTCGTATGCGATAGATTCCATTACCAATGAGAGAAAACGCATCGAAAGTGAAGGACAGCTGATCGCGGCAAACAAACTCCTGCGGGCGCTGTCCGAGCATCTGCAGACGGCCCGCGAGGAAGAGAGGATCAAGATAGCCAGGGAGATCCACGATGAACTGGGGCAGATACTGACCGCGGCAAGTATTGAACTGGCCAGAATAGGGGATGGCTATGGTGACCATAAGGCGCTTCTCGAAAAAATTGCCTCGGCCTCTGAGCTGATTGACATCGCGATAGATGATGTCCAGCGGATCTGCTCGGAATTAAGACCACAGGTACTTGACCACCTCGGCCTCATTGCTGCGATAGAGTGGCAGGCAGATGAGTTTACAAAAAGATCAGGGGTCAGGTGCGTCCTGAAAATGCCGCAGGATAACCCCAGCCTGCAGTCTGAGGTTTCAACAGCACTGTTCCGTGTCCTCCAGGAGACACTCACGAATACGACCCGCCACGCCGGGGCCAGTGAAGTTTCTGTCTGTCTGAAAATTGGCGACGCCATCTTACTTGAGGTGAGGGACAACGGCAAGGGAATTACACCGGAAAATATTTCAAACAGTACATCCTTTGGTATAATCGGCATACAGGAGAGGATCCACGCCCTCGGTGGGACCGTCAGCATTACCGGCATACAGGATAAAGGAACGACCATTGTTGTAAAAGTCCCGTTAAAACCCTGGGGGAGAAACCATGTATAGAATACTTATTGCAGATGACCATCCGATTGTCCTTAAGGGGCTCAAGCAGATACTTGAGGAAAGCGGCATTGTCCGCAGGATTACTCAAGTCAACTCCGGAGAGGAAGTACTTGCCACGATTAAAGAAAATAATTTTGATATGGTCCTGCTCGACATATCGATGTCCGGCATAAACGGCATCGAGACCCTGGAGGAAGTCAAGAAGCTGAAACCATCCCTGCCGGTGCTGATATTAAGCATGTACCCCGAGAAAGATTATGCCCTGAGGGCAATAAAGGCCGGGGCCTCAGGCTATCTGACAAAAAAGAGCGCCCCGGCCGAACTGGCGAATGCCATCAGCAAAATTGCCAGAGGCGGCCGCTATATCAGTCCTGTCCTTGCCGACCTCATAGCATCAACGTTGACCGCAAGCTCGGACACGCCTCCTCATGAACGTCTTTCGAACCGCGAATTCCAGGTCTTGCGCATGATCGCCTCCGGCAAATCATTGAAGGAAATAGGGGGGGAGATATCACTCAGCCCGAAGACTATAGGTACTTTCAGAACACGTATTCTCCAGAAATTAAACCTGACCGGCAATGCAGAATTGGTAAGGTATGCACTCAAGCATGAGCTGTTCGAACTTCCGCCGGAGTGAACGCCGGAACAGGGGTAGAAAGAGGAGACCATTATGAGTATCATGCCCGAGGGAGAGCAATTGAAAAAGGCGCTCACCTGGATATCAGAACAGAGACAAGACAGACCGGAGACCAGCCTGTTCAGGATAATAGAGGATGCCTGCCTGAAATTCGATCTTCCCCCGAAAGACGAGGAGTTTCTGCTGCGCTTCCTTGCTGAAAAAGGGTCTCAAAAATCTAAAAAATGAATCACCCCGCAGCAAGCTGCGAGGTATCTAAATATTTCCCCGCCCTTGAGGGGAGGGGATGAAGGGGAGGGTGAAAAAACAATCGGAAGGTGAAAGCGTAACCAATCACCCCCACCTAACCTCCCCCCTCAGGGTGGAGGAATTTTTGGGAACACCCGATGCAAAGCATCGAGGAATTCTTTTGATTAAAGGAGCAATCATGAAAAAACCTGTTGTAGACTGGGATCTCTGTATCGGATGTGGTTCCTGCGTAGAGCTCTGCCCCGAGGTATTTGAACTGAAGGACGAAAAAGCATATGTCATAGCCGCCGAAAAATGTGATACCTGCAAGTGCCAGGAAGCGGCAGACATATGTCCGGTGGAAGCCATCACCCTGCAGGAATAACCAACTGGTTTTATCGAAATCAGCTAAGGTGCTACAATGTAATCATGGCTGATGATAAGAAAGACCCCATAGGCCGCATCCCGGGGACGTACTGGAGGTACGTTGCACTCCTCTTCATTGTTTCCTTCGTACTGTATGCGTGGGATGCCTTTTTCGCCCCCCGTAGTCCTGCACCGTATACGATAAATTACAGTCAGTTCATGGAGCAGCTGAATGCAGGAAATATCAAGGCTGTTTCAATAAAAAAGCTGCTGGTAAGCGGTGAATTACTTCAAGACGTGAGCATCCAGTTCCCGGGAGAAAAGAAGCCTGCCCCGGTGAAATATTTTCAGACCGTCCTGCCTTCTTTTCAGGGTGAAGGTCTCTTGTCCCAGCTGAGGGAAAAAAAGGCGATCATAACGATCGAGTCGACGGAACAGGGCTATTTCTGGCAGATATTGCTCGGGATACTGCCATGGGCGCTGATCATCGGCTTCTGGGTCCTGATGACAAAGAGGACCCAGCAGATCCAGGGTGGCCCGGGGGGACTCTTTACGTTCGGTGCGAGCAAGGCAAAGCTGTATGACAGCCAGAAACCGAGTGTGACCTTTAAAGATGTCGCGGGAATGGCCAATGTGAAGATGGAACTGAGAGAGACCATAGAGTTCCTGAGGGACCCCTCCAGGTTTGAAAAGCTCGGAGCCAAAGTCCCCAAGGGAGTACTTCTGATCGGCCCCCCCGGGACAGGCAAAACACTCCTTGCCCGTGCAACGGCAGGGGAGGCCGCGGTGCCCTTTTACAGCATCAGCGCCTCCGAATTCATCGAGATGTTCGTGGGAGTCGGCGCTTCACGGGTCAGGGATATGTTCAAAAAGGCAAAGGCCTCACATCCAAGCATTATTTTTATCGACGAAATCGACGCTGTTGGCCGAACACGAGGCACAGGGTTTGGCGGCGGGCACGATGAGAGGGAACAGACACTGAACCAACTTTTGAGTGAAATGGACGGGTTCGATCCCCATGAAGAAGTGATTGTCATGGCTGCCACCAACAGGCCGGACGTACTGGACCCCGCGCTCCTGCGGCCCGGAAGGTTCGACAGGCATATTGTGATAGACAAACCGGGCTGGAAAGAGCGGAAGGCGATCCTTGAAATCCATATCAGGGGAAAGGCAGTAGCAGATAATATCAACCTCGAGACCCTGGCAAGGGGCACTCCCGGCATGACCGGCGCCGACCTTGAGAACCTTGCCAACGAGGCCGCACTCGTTGCTATGAGAAAAAACAAAGAGAAGATAGACATGCACGACTTTCAGGAGGCGCTGGACATCATCCTTATGGGGGCCGTGAGAGAAGAGACCATAAGCGACGAGGAAAAACGGATAACGGCATATCACGAAGCAGGACACACCCTGGCAGCCTGGGAACTGCCGGGGACTGACCCGGTATACAAGGTCAGCATCATCCCGCGGGGGATGGCGATGGGGGTCACCCAGCTCCTCCCCGGGGAAGACAGGCATTATTATCCACGCACCTATCTTATGAACAGACTGAGTGTGGCCCTCGCCGGAAGGGTTGCGGAAAAAATGGTTTTTAATGATATCAGCAGCGGCGCGCAGAACGACCTGAAGGAAGCTACCTCTTTGGCTGAAAAGATGGTGGCGCAGTGGGGCATGAGCGACAGGGTCGGCCCGGTAAATCTCGGTCGCGGCGAGGAACATCCGTTCCTTGGCAGGGAACTCTCCCTGCCGAAGCGCTACAGCGAGGAGATGGCCTGGCTCATGGACCAGGAGATCCAGAAAATGATCCTCGACGCTGAAGCAAGGACGACTGAACTGCTGGCAGGAAAACGCCCTGCCCTGGACGCCCTGGCAGAGGCACTGATAAAAGATGAAATGCTTGAAAGGGCTGATGTCGAGCGGATTATGCAGGGCTCAAACGTACAGTGAACTCACAGGTACTCCGGGTCTTCGGAAATTGTGCGGTCAATTAACCCGGATACATCCCGAAAATTACAGGCACATGCAGTTTCTTCTTACATGGCTTGATTCGGGCCCTTGTCCTGCACCCCTTCGATATAGTACATTATCAGTTATATATACCGACATAAGCTTTTGACCTGTCATCCGAGGATAGCAGGAATATATTTCAAGGGGATAAAGGAGAGAGAAACAGATGGCCAAAGCAACGAAGAATCAGCCCCCCAAAAAAACTGGGACAACCGTCGCAAAACCGGGGGCGAAAAAGGCCCCGGAGTCAAAGAAGGCTGCAGCACCTGCCTTTACCGCCAGGCCCGGGAAAGAGATTACGGCAACCTTTATCGACAGCATGGGGTTGACCGCGAAAGTGGCAGCGGCCCTCGCCGCAGCAAATGTAAACATACTTGCCGGGACAGGCTACTCGGCCAGCGGCACGCGCCGGAAGGCAACCTTTACCCTGATTGTGGATGACCTGGTCAAAGCAGAGAAGGCCCTCGAAAAGATCGGTGCTGACGACATACAGGATTCATCCATCATCATGGTCGAGACGGCAAACAAGGTCGGCGCGCTGGAGAAGATATCCAGGGCAATTGCCGAGGCCGGGATCAATATCTACTATTTTTATTCCACCACCAGTTCGGGAAAAACGGCAACTTGTGTATTCAAGACAGCTGACGACAAGAAGACGATCAAGGTCCTGAGCAAGGCTTAGCAGAAGTTTTTATATTGATAAACGCGTAAAAAATGACGGGTTTGTAAAAAGTTCGGAGGCAAGGCGCGCAAGAAATGAGGAATGAGGCGTACTTACTGGTACGTCGCAGTGACGAGTTTTGAAGCGCAACGCAGCATACGGACTTTTTATGAACCCGTCAATATTATTGTTTTCTACTTCTTCTGGAATACCAGATTGTCCCCTTCCTTTACCGTAAAGGGCTTCATCCTGCCGTCTATTTCGATGGTATAGTCACCGGGAGGCAGGGGAATGGTTGGCATCGAGTGGCTGATCGTGTCGATCAGATCGCCGCGCATCGTCCTGATCCTGTGCCCCTGAGCGCTTGCACCCCTGACCGTTACCAGCCCGGGATTCAGCGTTATCTTCGCGCCCGGCATGGCCGCAACAGGCCACACAGCATTGCCGAAAAAGACCTCATAGTCCCCGGGGATGAGGACGATGCTGTCCCTTGTCTGACTGACTGAGTCGACCTCCTCCCCGGTCTCGTTCTCAACCACCTTGTGACCGCGGACATTGGGGCGCTCAATTCGGAGCAGAGCAGGCCTGAGAACAGTCTTTGCCCCGGGGGGGACCTCAACACTCTTCCAGAGCAATTTGCCGACGCCAACATTATAGATACCGGCCGGAAGCTTCAGGCCGGGCTGGGCGTGACTGAGCACTCCAATCTTCTCTCCTGTCTCGGCGTTGATCACTGCATGTCCCGGGAGGTCGGCTCCCTCCATGCTCAGCATACCGTCTCCGATCTTTCTGACAATCAGGCCCCGTGATGTCGAGGCGGCAATCGTCAGAGCCTTTGCAAGCTGAGCTGCATCATCGGCCAACAGATATTTGCCGCCGGTCACCTTCGCAATACATTCAAGCTGCTGGCGCGCAAGAGAATCTGCATTAAACCCGATTGTATGAATAACCAGCCTCCCCCTCTCCTTCGCAAGACTCTGGGCCAGCACACACGGATCGCCCTTGCAGGTCTCTCTTCCGTCGCTCACCAGGACTATAACCATATCGGCCCTGAAATCAGCAGGAAAGTCCCTCGCAGCCTCTGTCAGCGCAGCAGTAATAGGCGCATTACCCATGGCCTTCAGCCCGTTCGTCTGAAAGACCATCTTTTCCCGGTGCGTGTACAGGGAACCAAAACCAACGAGAAGTCTTGTGTCAGCGCAATCGTGCCTTTCCTTTACTGACTGATGGCCATATGCCCTGAGAGCGAACATTGCAGCGGGATCAGCAGCCCGGACAAATTCTTCAACCGCCTTCTTTGACAGGTTAAGCCTGGACTCGCCGCCCCTGTGTTTATTGTTCATGCTGCCAGAGGCGTCAAGAATTATTTCGACCATCCTGTCTTCCCTGGCCAGGCATTCAGTCGCAGGGGATATGAAAACAAAAAACAGGACAAGACAGAACAGGAGACCCGCGACAGAGAGCCAGAAATCTGTCCGTTCTTCTATATCATCACGCTTATCCATCTTGTCCTGAACCATGGGATGCTCCTTCATAATCGTCCGTCCTGAGCAAAAGTGCAAGATATGTAATACTCCACTACCCGCCATCAAGTCAACCACTGATCAAAAAAACGGCGTAAAAACCACATGTACTGCAGGGTACCGGGATGACTCGAAGGTCCGGCTTCCGGCAGTATCGGGCAGGAAGTGAGCACACGTGTTCTTGTCTCGCTGTGCAGAATAAATTTGATTATGGATTCCGGTATTCTTATATTTATAACATGGACGCGTCATGCTGTAAACAGGAAAATATAGTCTGTATCCGACACGTTTTTCCCTTGACAGAACTGGCAATTCAGGATAAACTTTATCCTGTATCATGGAAATCACCCAGGAAACAGATTACGCAGTCAGGTGTATCCTCTATCTCTCGAGATGCACAGGCGAGTCGCCGGTCATGATTGAAACAATCGCAGCGGAGATGCGCATACCCCGCAGCTTTCTGGCCAAGATACTGCAAAGGCTGGCCAGGGCAGAGATTGTGAAGTCATTCAGGGGGGTCAAAGGCGGTTTTCAGTTGAGGCGTCTCCCCTCAGAAATCAGTCTCCTCAACGTCGTTGAGGCCATAGAGGGACCGGTCGCCATGAACCGCTGCACCATTGACCCGCAGCGGTGCAACTTCAGCGGCACCTGTACGGTCCACCCGGTCTGGCAAACTCTGCAGGAGCTTGTGACTGACTATCTGGGCAAAACTACTTTCGATATGATGATGCAATGCAGGAAATAATGTGGTACAACTTTATTAGCGGCTATCACTATTCTATACTTTTCAGGAGGAGAGAAACATGAGCGATTATCAGTATGATAATCAGACAGTAAAGGGCTTCATCGTTTCCTCGATCTTCTGGGGTGTGGTCGGGATTGTCATCGGGCTTCTCATATCGATCCAGATGTGGAAACCGGAGATGAACTTCCCGCCGTATTTCACCTTCGGAAGACTGAGGGCAGTACACACCAACGGCCTTGCCTTCGGGCTGGGCATCGGCGCCATATTCGGGCTCTCATATTACATTGTCATGAGGCTCACCAAGCGCCCACTGCTGTTTCCGAAGCTTGCACGGTTCCAGCTGTATCTCTTCAATGTCGGAATTTTGCTTGCAGCAGTCAGCCTGCTGATGGGGCAGACCCAGTCACTTGAATATGCTGAACTTGAATGGCCGCTCGACATCGCGATCGTCATCCTCTGGGTCATGTTCGCGATCAATGTGTTCGGAACGATCATAAAGCGGAAGGAAGAGCAGATGTATATCTCGCTCTGGTATATCATCGCAACGACTATTGCGGTTGCGGTACTCTATATCGTCAACAACCTTTCGATCCCGGTAGGCCTGACAAAGTCGTATCACCTCTTCGCCGGAGTGAACAGTGCCAACGTTGAATGGTGGTATGGCCATAATGCCGTCGGCTTTATCTTTACGACACCGATCCTGGCGATGTTCTATTATTTTCTTCCGAAATCGACCGGCATCCCCATTTACAGCCACAGACTTTCAATCGTCGCGTTCTGGTCTCTTGTCTTTGCCTATCTCTGGACCGGCGCTCATCACCTGGTCTATACGCCGCTTCCGGACTGGATACAGACACTCGGCATTGTGTTTACCATATTCCTGATCGCACCGTCCTGGGGATCGGTAGTCAACGGATATTACACCGTCGGCACCGACTGGTCAAAGATGAACACCAACTACCTGACCAAATTCTTCATCATGGGCATAACCTTTTATGGACTACAAACGGTCCAGGGGCCAACTCAGGGACTCAGGATCGTGAGCCAGCTTATCCACTACACTGACTGGGTCCCCGGCCACGTCCATATGGGAACGATGGGGTGGGTAACAATGACAACCGCGGCCTCGATCTACTACGTCATCCCCAAGATCTACCACACGGAGATCTATAGTGAGAAGGTCGCCAACATCCATTTCTGGCTCGTGCTGATAGGACAACTGATTTTCTCGATTACCATGTGGATCACCGGAATACAGCAGGGGGCCTTGTGGAAGGCGACCAACGCTGACGGCAGTCTGAAATATACCTTTATCGAGACGCTGACGAAAAACTATCCTTTCTGGCAGCTCAGAACAGTTGGTGGGCTTATATTCACCGTCGGCATGCTCTTCTTCATCTATAACGTTTATATGACCATCGGCAGGGGATCCCTTGCGGAGGCAAAGGCTTAGGGGGTGCGCAATGGCAGGCGGAATCTATAACAAACCGATAGCATTTGCATTAACGGCAACCGTGGTCATCCTGATCGGCACGGTCGTGACCATGTTCTACCCGATGCTGACACCAGAGATGCACCCGAAACTCGAAAACCTCAAACCCTTCACAGCGCTGCAGCTGGCCGGACGCGATATCTATCAGCGTGAGGGCTGTGTCAACTGCCATACCCAAACCGTGCGTCCTCTCAAGACTGAGGTCCTTCGGTATGGTGAATACTCAAAGGCAGGAGAGTTTGCCTATGACCGTCCATTTCTCTGGGGCTCCAAGCGGACCGGGCCTGACCTTGCCAGGATAGGAGGTAAATATCCTGATGCCTGGCACTACAAGCATTTTGACA
>JBARHQ010000266.1:0-2779 GCA_049799315.1 Thermodesulfovibrionales bacterium
ACAATCCGGTGTTGTTCGGCGAGGGGAGGAAGAGGCACAGGCAAAGGTGCAAAGTCCCTATCGTTAATTGCGGGGTAGGCTTGGCCGCGCATCTTTTCTTCAACACGAGTCACGAAATATGGACAACGCAGGACTATCCACAAGTAACGAGGTAAGACAAGGCCTAGTCCATTCAAAACTGCAAATGCAGTACTTACTATCGGCTCTGGCTTATACTCTACATCAACGATAGCAATGTTCAAAAGGTAAGGACGCACACAGGAGTAAAGAACATCTCCTTTTTGAACGAGCTTTCGTGCTCTACTAGGAGCGACATCAGGAGTTAGTATTTGTGGCTGACCAATCTTGCCTTGCTCTTTGTCGATCGCGGAAACATCGATATAGGAGAACTTTTTGTTTGGTACCTTTTGACCACGATCTATGGTAATTTGCCGGATAGTAGTCCAAACCCAAGAGTCTGGAAGAACAAAGAGGACGTCTTCGTCGTCAATTGGTTGATGAGAAATATTCTTTTGTTTTTTGCCAGCTTTGAGTAGCCTTTGCTTTTCCCCCTCAATCCTCTTCAACAACTCCCCCGCCGGCTCATCCTCCGGATCCTGCTCCACCAGCTTCCCCCGCACAGCCAGATCAAGAATAAACCTCCGCAGCCGCGGCACGGCATCTGGCGTGTCGATCAGCCGGTCAAAGTTCTGAAGCAGCCGCTCAGGGTTCATAGGTTGTTATTCCCCAGTCTCTCTCATGTGCTCTCAGGTAAATCTCTGTCGATTGTGCCTACAGTGTCGGCACAATCGACCAGGATGAAGGAGCGACTTGAATCCGGGCGTCGCCAACTCCCAATTCTGTGGTATAAGACAAAAAGCCATCATTCCCCATCTTCCCCGCTCATCTCAGCTTCAATTTCTGCAATGGAGGGCAGGCTGGATTTCAGATTATCCGGCAGGGCACGGGTAAGCTCATAGTCCGAGACGCCGATAGGTTTATGGATATCGCGAAGGGCGTATTCGGCCAGCACCTTATCTTTGTCCTGGCAGAGAATAAGTCCGATTGTCTGTTGGTCGTCTTCGTGCTTAAGTTTATCGTCAACCACGGAACAGTAGAAGTTCATCTTCCCTGCGTACTCTGGCTTGAAACCACCTTTTTTCAGTTCGATTACTACAAAGCATCTCATCTTCAGATGATAAAAAAGCAAATCGAGATAAAAGTCTTTATCGCTGACTTCCAGGTGATACTGTCGCCCTACAAAGGCGAACCCTTGACCGAGTTCAAGAAGAAATTTCTCCAGATGCTTTACTAGTCCGACCTCCAACTCCCTTTCCTCAAAAGGCTCAGCCAGTGTCAGAAAGTCGAAGATATAGGGATCTTTTAACATCTGCCTCGCCAACCCGGAGTGTGTTGCGGGAAGACTTTCTTCAAAGTTGGTGACTGCAGTTCCCTGCCGTTTGTGGGAATTACGTTTGATCATCAGTCCGAGGGTATCACGGCTCCAGCCTTGCTCGATAGTCTGTAGCATATACCAGCGTCTCACGATCAGGTCTTTGACCTTCTCCATAAGCAGAATATTGTGCCCCCATGGAATTTGTGAAACAAGCTGCTTCATAATTGATAATTGATCTGCAGCCTGCTGCCCAATTTGATTGGCCTCGAATTTTGCCACAGGCTGTGGCAAAATTGCATCGTTGGGATATGCCCTGTAAAATGCGATCATGCGGCCAATATTCCGCTCTGAAAAACCTTTAATTTCCGGAATATCACTATGGAGGTCTTGCGCCAAACGCGGGATCACTGCGGAGCCCCAGCCTTCCTGCCCCTGCTTTTCGTACACCATGCGGCCTACATCCCAATACATCAAGATCATCTCTGCATTGGCAGACAGAGAAGCACGTCCCTGCGCCTGGCGGATGCGTGTTTTAATTTCGCCCAAAAGGGCGGCGTAGTTTGCCAGTTCTCTGCTCATCTCAGCAGAGCCTCCTGCAGAATGGCCTTCAGCTTATCCCGGAGTTTGGCTGTTTCAGCCTCGCTCTGCTCCAGTTTGGCAAGCAGTTCGGCAGGATCGCCGTGGTCTTCATCGACAACGTGCGGATTCTTGAAATCGAGGTTGTAATTACGCGCCTTTATTTCATCTATCGTGACCTTCCAGGCAACTTCGCTCTCCTGACGTCCCGCCCTTTCAGCGCCGCCCCACCAATCGATGCAGGGTTTCATATGCTCGAAGCGGATCGGTCTGGTCATGGAGTACGCCTTCTGGCCTTCAGGAACGCGGTGCTCGTAGTACCAGATTTCCTTTGTGGGTGTGCCCTTCTCGAAAAAAAGCAGGTTGGTTCCTATGGAGGCGTAGGGTTTGAATACACTGTTCGGCAGACGGACGATTGTATGGAGGTTGCACTCTTCCAGCAGATGTTCCTTAAGCCGCGTCTTCACTCCTTCGCCGAACAATGTCCCGTCCGGCAGGACCACAGCAGCGCGGCCATGAGTCTTCAGCAGGCGCACGATAAGGGCAAGAAAGAGGTCTGCTGTTTCACGGGTCTGAAAGTGCTTTGGAAAGTTCGTCTCGATGCCGTCTTCTTCTCTTCCTCCGAAAGGAGGATTTGTCAGCACAATGTCCACACGATCGGACTGGGTATAGCTGATATAGGGCCGGGCAAGCGTGTTGTCGTGGCGGACAAAGGATGGGTCATCGATGCCATGCAAAAGCATGTTGGTCACACAGAGCATATGCGGGAGCTGCTTCTTTTCCGTTGCCCGTAAACCCTGCTGCATTTTCTGTTCGTCTGCCGGTGTC
>JBARHQ010000267.1:0-2259 GCA_049799315.1 Thermodesulfovibrionales bacterium
CTCACCATGCTCTCTGTAAATCCGATTGAGAGTCCGGCGATGAATATAAGTGCGCAATGGCCGATGGCATAGACAAAAAGGAGTGATCCGCCGTATACCATATCGCCCTGAGTCGAGACATAGGCTAGGATAACAGCCAGCACGGGAGTTGCGCAGGGAGATGAGACTGTTCCAGTCAGCATACCGAGCAGAAATGCCCCGATGAGACCTTTTGTTTTAACTGCCCTCGTCTTCTGAAACGGCAAGGGGATTGAAATGACCCCTATGAGCTGCAGACCCATCAGCACCGCAATTGCAGCCAATCCGATATAGAGCCATCTACCCGCAAATCCAAGAAACTGGCCCATGACTGAAGCAGCAGCGCCAAGCAGGGTGAAGGTTATTGATAGCCCAAGAACAAATATGAGAGAGAAAATGGCTGCCTTCTTTTTGTTTCCTTCTGAATACCCACCCACATAGCCGATGATCAGAGGGATGGCCGCGAGCACACAGGGGCTTGCTGCAGAAATCAGACCGCCAATAAAAACAGCTATGAAAGCCAGCCCGTGCCGGTTCTGAATGATCTGCTGGATGTTGTTAAAAATGGTTTCCATATCAGCAACAATCTCTCGTTTTGTCCTTGCCGCTGTAGTCGCAGGACGGCTCGCCGCCGCTTATTATGCCGTTGATGATGGCAGCGGCACAGCCGACACCTGTGTCCACCTTAAGTGCCCCGAAGGCGCAATTGCCTGCGCAAGCTCCGCACTCCATGCACCGGTCCTTGTCCAGAATGACCGCCTTTTTGTTTTCCATGGCAAAGACTCCGTGCGGACATACCTCGATGCACATTCCGCAGCCTACGCACCGACCGGGAATAAATTCAAGACTCGCTACATTTGAGATGTATTTCATATAAGTCTCCACTTACTGAGTTTATAAACGATAAGAAGCACCAGGGAACACACTGTACCCAAAAGATAGAGAGGAAGGGCTATTTTCAATTCTTTTTTGACTCCGGATATCCCGGTGAAGGTAGTCGCGCCTGTAAACTGAAGTGCGATATACGAACTCGCCAAAGGGAAAAAAAGATACACGAATACGAGAATAACCGCATTCGGCTGTCCGGCGGCTGTAATAAATTTCATTCCCATGAAGACGGCAAGAATTCCCATTAGCCAGCCCTTGACGGCAAATGACCTGAACGGAATAAATGGCAGAAGCGCCGGGGTGACCAGGGCGCCGGACAATACCGATATTAGTCCGAGCAGGAGAAACGGCAAACCGCCGACGATGGCATCTTTAAAGAAAATACCTCCGGGCTGAAGACCGAATATGGCGAGAATGATCAGAGCATATACGGGATAGTACTTTCTCATTGTGGGATTAATTTCCATCGGCGTCAGGATCAGCCTGTCGATGAATGGAAACGTCACCGTTCTCATCTCCCTTGTCGCTTCATATCCTGCGGCGATATAAGCGCCGATATCTTCAGCCCGAACTGGTCCGTAGCAGACCTTGAACCCTGCGGCTTTCTTTACCTTATGGGCGCTGATGCCCGGAGCGCTAAGCTGGGGGACTATTATTCTCCTGTTATCGACGATCCTGTCCAGTTTTGTGCTGGAAATAAGCCGTATCAGTTCATCTGTCCCAAATGTGCCTTTACCTGCTGCGCACCATACATTTATGCCTTTAGTGTCGAGGACCAGGACCCAGACGTTCAGACCTTTCAATACCTTTCTTAGGGCGTCGAAGCTGAGTTTGTAATTGGCGCTTACGAGAACGTCAGAGTTCCTGTCGGGTGCACCTATGGCGTAGAGACCCGGATTAACGATATAGTTATTTCTGAATGCGGTGGTCCTGCACTTCATGTGTTCCCAGTAATCAGAACTGGTAAGATCGGTCGATATAACAGGAATCGTATCAGAATCAGTCATGAGAGTTCCGGTAATCCATACCGGCCTGTTCTCCCCACGACCCGGGAGGCAGGTTTTGTTCGACATCTCATCCTGCGCCTGCAGCGCGCCCCGTGACGGCCCGCAGCAGACCGATGTTTTTTCCTTTATGCCAGGGGTTATAAACTTCAGCTCTGCCACTCTATTTACCCTCCTTAAGTTTCTCAGCAAAGAAAGGTGGCAGACCGCTTTCGATTATCGCCGATGCGGTCTTCTCGACGTCATAAAGAACCCTGACAAATTCAGTCTTCACATCACCGCCGTTTATATCCACAATAGCAATGCAAGCCCTCGTATCGCCGTCTTTAGGCTTCCCGACACTGCCCGC
>JBARHQ010000268.1:0-1591 GCA_049799315.1 Thermodesulfovibrionales bacterium
ACAACTATTCTCTATTCCCCCTTAGCAAAGGGGGATAAAGGGGGTTGTGAAGCCGGCATTGCAGAAAAAAGCAAGAAACAACCCCCTCCGCCCCCTTTGCTAAGGGGGACTCGTTCAACGACTTTCCGGCAGGCTTTCAACAAACCATATCTTCTTGCCCTCTTATTGTTTATCCTAGCCCTGTTGAGCAAGCCGATGGCGGTGAGTCTTCCTTTTGTACTGTTAATTTTAGACTGGTATCCTTTTCAAAGGATCGCATCCTTCAGAACATTCAGGAACGCCTTTATCGAGAAACTCCCATTTATTGTCCTGAGCGTGGCCTCATCGGTCATTACTGTTCTGGCGCAAAAAAGCACCAAGTCTGTAGTGGCAATAGAGGTTCTTTCTTTCCCAACCCGCATGCTTGCAGCGGCAAAGTCTCTTGTCACGTATCTATGGAAAATGTTACTGCCGATAGACTTATATCCATTTTATCCGTATCAGATGAATATGGGGCATGTTTCCTTGAGGGATCTCCTGTCTGTTGCTCTCCTCGCAGCTATTACCGTCATCTCTATTGCTGCTGCAAAAAAACAGAGACTATTGTTGTCGGCCTGGGCTTATTACGTTGTCCTGTTGATCCCGGTCATAGGTATAGTGCAAGTAGGTGAACAATCAATGGCAGACAGATATACGTATCTGCCCAGTCTTGGTCCATTCCTTCTGGTCGGTTTGTTGTCGGCAATAGGATCGGGGAAGATAAATACGTTAAGGCGACACGCCCTGCTTGCAAAGTGTCTCGGATCAGCTATGGCATTTCTTGTATGCTCAACCCTGGTGTTTTTAACGTTTAAGCAGGTCGGAATATGGGAAAATACTTTCACCCTGTGGAATTACGTTATCGAAAAGGAACCTGCAGGAGTTCCCCTGGCTTATAATAACAGGGGATTGGCGTTTGGAAAAGCCGGTTTGTTTGATAAAGCCATAGACGATTTCACCAAGGCCATTGAGATCAATCCCTCATATTCTCTGGCGTACAATAACCTCGGGTACACCTATTATCTGTTGGGTCAAAGAGAGAGCGCGCTGGATGGGTATAACAAGGCCATTGCATTGGATAGGAATTACGCGAGGGCATATGTGAATCGGGGTGTGCTTTATTTCAATACAAATAATGAGGAGCTTGCTATGTCAGATTTTCAGAAGGCATGTGATTTGGGTGACATTGAAGGATGTACCTCGTTACCGTCGATACGGCCCTCGACGATGAATCAGTGAAGACAGGTATCTTTGTAGAACATGAAAAAACAGAACCTTAGATATTATCTAGCAGGCGGAGTTGCGCTGATGACGTTTATCATCTATCTCGCGTCTCTCCAGAATGAATTCGTCGAGTGGGATGACAGTCAGTATATTTTTGCAAATCTGCACATCCGTTCATTTGATCCGGCTTTCTTCAAGTGGGCATTTTTTGATTTTTATGCTGCCAACTGGCACCCGCTCACCTGGATATCCCATGCCCTGGATTATGCTTTCTGGGGATTGAACCCTCTGGGCCATCATCTGACGAACAACATCCTCCACGCGGTCAATACCTTCCTGGTGGTATTGC
>JBARHQ010000269.1:0-2632 GCA_049799315.1 Thermodesulfovibrionales bacterium
CTGTAGCAGTCGGACAGATCGTGCAGGTGGCATTCCGGGTTCCGTAAGAGTCCTCATAAGGAAAGTTGGCTTCATCAAGTTTCCAGTAATGAATCATATCTGCCGGGCAACCTGATGCCTGAGCATGGACAATCTCCGGATAGCTCAATACGCTTGCAAAAAACAATATTGAAACCAATAACCATGGGACTGTTTTCTTGTTTTTCATTTTTCGATTCTCTAAGTGACTGTTACCTTATTCCCGTTGCGCTATCTTATTTCTATTCCGCTGTACTTCCACGATTTGGGTGATGACCTTCTTATACGCCTCTCCAAATCTTTCTCTTGTATGATTTGCCCTTGCGAATTCCCAAGCCTTGCGAGCCATGCTCCTGAGTTCTTCAGCGGGGAGGCCCGATATCCTCTGCAGTGAATCCTTTATTGCTTCGGGGGAACAGTCTCTTAGAATCAAACCGAAATCAGATATATCTACACCACTCTGGTAGCTGATGATCGGGATCAAGCCCGCGTGGAGGCAGTTAATAACAGCGCCGCATTGCCCCTCTGAAGAGGAAGGATAAATGAGCCCAATGCATTTGTTCGTTATTTCAGTGAACTCAGAGCTGTTCACATCAACCCAACCGATGGTATGAATATTCGGGGTCTCATAAAGTTCTCTGTGATACAACCGATCAAACTCCTTTTCCTGCTGTATCGGCCCGCAGACATAGAGATGGCACTCTTTCATTTCGGCGAAGAGGTCTAAAACCAAATCCAGCCCCTTATGAACGAGCCCACCGCTTCCAAACCATAGGAAATTCCTGCGACAGGAATCGAAGTCTTTATCTTCCGGCCACGGATACATGGCACACGTCGAGATCGGCATAGGGAAGAGGGGTTTATGTGCATACCGATATGTGCCCACCGTGAACTCATTTCCGAGAAGGGTTGCATAATCGGCATTCTCAATGGCAAGATTGGATTCCACCTGCCTCAGACTTGTGACGGGTATTGTCACGCCTTTTCTCATCTGTAGATCCAGCAACCTCTTATAAGAGGCGCTGTTATTGAAAATCCAATGCGCTGTGTCAAGATGCACGATCTTCGTGCAGTTAGGATCGAGGAGGCGCGCAATTCTTTCGAAATTCGTCCGTGCGCCAACGAAGACGGAATAGGGCCTGAGAGGAACAAAGGCTTCGTTCCGGTAATCAACGACATCAACGGAGTACCCAATATCGAAAAACGTCCTGGCAATCTGATAAGACTCCCAATCATGGGTGTGGGCATTTGAAATCGGCTTGCCGGCTTTCAGCAGGAATGGCTCGCTTATATAGGAAAGAAGAGCGTTTCCTGCAAATCTATCCTTGGGCCTCAACGATATGACTTCTTTTTCGAGAGGTGCCGGCGGATACCGTCTTACATCAACGCCGAATTTATGCGAGATTTTCCTGATTAGTTCTTTTGCATTCTTCATCACGTCAGACATGGTTCTGGACAACACATCTCAGGTGCGCTCGCGGGCCGCATTAACGCGGGTCCCCGGAGGGTCGAGGCGACGGTGTTTTCAGCATCGCCGTGCCTTTCTCGGTGCTGAATTTCTCGAGTTTCAAACCAGGCATTTCCGCCTGCCACATTTCCAGAATGCGCTTCTCGTCGACACGATCGGCATCATCAAGCACGATGGTTGCCTGCGGGCTCAACCGCTCCCTCAGCAGCGGGAGGGCAGGATATCGGGAAAACTCCTGAATGTGACCGGGAGGACCGTCCACAATCAGCAGGTCGATAGTGCCGGTATTTGGCAGCGCGTCGATACTGTACCACATAAAAGCACGATCGCCGACAGTCACTTTCTTTAACGATGCATGGATCACCGTGGCGATGTCGTTCATCCCGTGTTGCTCCAGACGCCGCGCAGTCTGTTCCGCGAAAGCGGCCTCATGCTCGACTGACACCACTCTGCCGCGTCCGGCAGCTTCCAACGCATAAGAGGCGATAATCGTCGATACCCCCGAGCCCAGTTCCATTACCAGTAACGGCCTCACCTCCCGGATGGTCTGCAAGATAAAGACGGCAAAATCAGGACAAATGGCCCAGCCTCGCATCGGTGGAAGAGGAGCTCTGAGGGGAAGTAATTTATACAGCGTAAACAGGGCTTCCAGCTGCCGATAATCTTGCTCACTCCGGGACAACAGTGTTGCGAGCTGCGCGTGCGTGTTCGCGAGGTATCCGAGATTCCGCCTGCGGCTCTCGATAGAGAGACCGATCAAGAGCAGCGCGATCACGGCAATGAACCCGAACACGCCAACCTGACCGGCGTTCACAAAAACAGCGGCGGAAAGGCCCATTACGCTGGCGATACCGACCAACGCCAGGATATCATGCTTGCTGAAATGCATTATGTCATCTTCTTTCAGACAAAATGGTATCCGAGCCCAACCCGGAAGCTTCCATCTTCATTTTCCGTTTCGAATTTCACTTCACGCTCAATTTAACCGCTAATCTTCTCTGGTCCGTGTCCTGCGGGGCAGGTATTGCCGATAATCTCTTCTATGACCTTTCTGTATTCAATAACAAACCGTTCTTTTGTATGATAGGATTGAGCATACTCCCATGCCCTTCGAGACATTTCCCCCAACTGTTGAGCGGGAAGATC